>JBEVKB010000014.1:0-39580 GCA_040509875.1 Steroidobacteraceae bacterium
GCGAGCGATGACGAGCATGGCGAGACCGACGATGCTGCCGATGAAGTGCGATGCCTCCACGAGAGACAGCGGCACGTGGGCGCTCAGTATCTCCAGCGCTTCGGGCGTCGCCGGGGTTACGCCCGATACGAGCAGCCACAAGCCGGCGATGAACGTCAGCGCGGTCAACAGCAGCGGCGCAACCGAAGCCGCCGCGTTACGCACGGGCACGGCGATTCCCGAGCGCAATTCATAGATGATGAGTAATGCCGTCGCCACCATCAGCGGCAACAGGTAATAGACACAGCGATACAGCACCAGCGCGCCGAGAATCTGTTCGGGCGGCGCACGCCCGCCGCAAGCGAGCAGGATCACCGCTTCGAAAACACCGAGACCGCCCGGCACGTGACTGATCAAGCCGGCGGCAATGGCGATGGCATAGAAGGCGACGAAGCCCGGCAGGTCGATGACGCCATCGGGCAGCAGGAACCACAACGCGGCGGCGGATGCGGCGAGATCGGCAATCGAGATGACCAGTTGTTTGACAGCGAGCCCGGTCGCCGGCAGCCTCACTGCCCAGCGTCCGAAGACGCGCAGCTCCGTGACGCCGCGCAGGGAGATCACGATGAATGCAGCAACGGCGACAAGTACTGCGCCGGCCAGTATCCGCACCAGCCATATCGGCAGATGGATGATGTTGCCGACATCCGCTGCACCCCACAGCAATCCGGCGGCGCCGAGCACGACCATGCCGATACCGAATGCGGCAGCATTGAACGCGATTGCCTGTGCAACCTTTCCGGCTTCGACTCCCGCCGCGGTGTACAAGCGCATGCGTACGGCGCCGCCGGTAAGAATGCCGACGCCTACCGTGTTGCCGAGGGCGTATGCGACGAATGAAGTGAGCAGGACGGTCGAACGGCGAACCGTTACACCGGCGTAACGAAGTGCCGATGCGTCGTAGCCCACCAGCGCCAGGTAGCTCAACGCCGTCGCCGTGAGCGAGAGTATGAGATCGACGCGTGAAGTGGTTTGGATCTGCGCCAGCACGTCGCTATAGCGAACCGTGCGCAGCAGGGAGCCGAGTGCTTCGTATAGCAGCCCGAGCATGATCAGTGCTGCCAGGGCGAGAAGCCAGGGGCGCCAGCGGGCCCATTCGATGGTGCGTTTTTCTGTCACGCGGTAAGCGTAACAGCAGTTGCGATGGGATCGAAGACGGGTTTATTGCCTGTCGCTTTTGCTTCTTCGCTTCGCGACGAAGTCAACGCAACAACTCGTACTTCCCTCCACGCTCCAACGCCCTCTGATACGCAGGCCGCGCGTGAATCCTTTCAAGGAATGAATTCAACCCCGGCCGCTTCGCATCCAACCCCGCCCGCGATGCCGCCGCCTCCAGTGGAAAACTCATCTGCACGTCCGCCGCCGTGAACCGATCGCCCACGAACCATTGCCTGCCCCCCAACTCCGCCTCCACATAATCCAGGTGCAAGGCGAGCTGCGGATCGATGAACGAAGTGCGCACGCGATCGACGATGCCGCGCACGATGGGCTTGATGAAGAACGGCATGGGCGCACCGCCGATGCGGCTGAAGATGAGCTTCATCAGCAACGGCGGCATCGCCGACCCTTCGGCGTAATGCAGCCAGTAGAGATAGCGGAAGTAATCCGGTGTCCCGCGCGCCGGCGCGAACTCGCCTTTGCCATAAGTATCGACCAGGTATTCGACGATGGCTCCCGATTCGGCAAGCGTCATCTGTCCATCCGTGATGACGGGCGACTTGCCCAGCGGGTGCACCTGGCGCAACGATGCCGGCGCGCGCATGGTCGCCGGATCGCGTTGATAGCGCTGCACCTCGTAATCGAGCCCCAGCTCTTCGAGCAGCCACAGCACGCGCTGCGAGCGCGAATTGTTCAGGTGGTGGACGACGATCATGGGTTTGGATGAGCTTCCAGGAGAAGTATCGGGACTAGCCGCAAGCCGCAGCAGGCGGCGCGCAACGGCGCCGGCGCGGCGGGAAAGGATAGGCCATTCATGTCCGGCACGCACGCAATCGGCTGTAAATTCAGCACTTGCGGTCCATTACCCGTTAGATCATGAGCAGATAACCAAATCGATTGCTGCATGCACTTCATGAATGAAGTGCACCCGCCCCGATTGGCCGCGACCGGTTCCCTCCCTACAGTCGCTTCCCTGGAATCGCTAAGCCGCGGTTCCCTGCAATCAGAATCGATCGAGGGAGTTGTCATGCGCATCGCCAAGAATTCATCCGCCCTGTCGCTCGCGACGGGTGCAACCATCATCGCACTATCGCTCGCGGTCAGTTCCATCCTGAGCGGCTGCCGCAGTGAAGCCACTGCCCAGGCCGCGCCTCCCGCTCCGCAAGTCTCGGTCGCCGCCGTGATCGAGCGCGAAGTCGTCGAGTCGGACGAGTTCACCGGCCGGCTCGAAGCGGTCGAATCCGTTGAAGTGCGACCGCGCGTCAATGGCTACATCGACAGCGTCAACTTCAGCGAAGGCAGCGTCGTGCACAAGGGCGACCTGTTGTTCGTCATCGATCCGCGCCCGTATCGCGCCGACCTCGCAAGAGCCGAAGCCGACCTCGTCCGCGCCGTTGCACGAGCAGAGCTGACGGACAGCGACGTGGCCCGCAGCGAGAAGTTGCTCAAGATCAAAGCCGTCTCGCAGGAAGAATACGACCAGCATGCCAACTCGGCGCGTGAAGCGGCAGCCAATGTGGCCGGCGCTCGCGCGGCATTGGAGACGGCGCGTCTGAATATCGAATTCACTCGCGTCACTTCACCGATCACCGGTCGTATCAGCAAGGCTGTAGTGACGACGGGCAACCTGGTGAGCGGCGGCGGCAGCACAGCCACGTTGTTGACCACCATCGTTTCCATTCATCCCATCTATGTCAGCTTCGACGGCGACGAACAGGTGTACCTCAAGTACGGCGAACTGGCGAGACGCGGTAACGGCAACGCCAAGCCGCAGGCAGCCAACGCCGTGCAGATGGGCCTGTCGAATGAAGAAGGTTATCCGCATAACGGTTCGATGACCTTCGTAGACAACCAGATCGACCCGCGCACCGGTACGATTCGCGCGCGTGCGTCGTTCGACAACGAGAACGGCTTCCTCACACCCGGGCTGTTCGCCCGCGTGAAACTGCTCGGCCACAATAGTTACCGGGCAATCCTCGTGGACGATCGCGCCATCGGCACCGATCAGAGCCAGAAGTTCGTCTACGTCGTCGACGCCGAGAACAAAGTCAGCTATCGCACCGTGAAGGTGGGTCGCCAGACCGATGGCCTGCGCATCGTCAGCGAAGGACTGTCGCCCGGTGAAAACGTGATCGTGAACGGAGTGCAGCGAGTACGGCCGGGCGCCATCGTGAATCCGCAGACCGTCGCGATGGATGCACGTGAGTTGGGCGAGTCGCGACTCGCCAGCAGGTAAATAAATCCCACTTGAATCCTCCTCCGGGTCGCCCCGGAGGAGAGCCGGACTACTTTCTGCGTGAGCGCAGAAGGCCTCGGCCACGCTCGCCCAAAATTTGGTTTCTTTTCTCTCACCTCATGCCGAGGTTGGTCCCATGAAATTCGCACGCTTCTTCGTCGACCGCCCGATCTTCGCCGGCGTTCTGTCCATCATCATTTTCCTGATCGGCGCCATCGCCATGTGGCAGTTGCCGATCAGCCAGTACCCCGACGTGGTGCCGCCCTCGGTGGTAGTGCAGGCGAAATATCCCGGCGCCAACCCCAAGGTGATCGCGGAAACCGTCGCCGCGCCGCTGGAGCAGGAAATCAACGGCGTCGAGAACATGCTCTACATGTCATCGCTCGCCACCAGCGACGGCATGATGGTGCTCACCGTGACGTTCCGCCTCGGCACCAACATCGACACCGCACAGGTGCAGGTACAGAACCGTGTCGCGCAGGCGACTCCTCGTTTGCCTGAAGACGTGCGCCGCCTCGGCGTGACGACGATCAAGGCTTCGCCCGACCTGCTGATGGTGGTGCACCTGATCTCGCCGGATCAGCGTTACGACACAGTCTACTTGCGCAACTACGCAACGTTGCAGGTACGCGATGTGCTGGCCCGCATTCCCGGCACCGGCGACGTGCGCTTGTTCGGTTCGGGCGATTACTCCATGCGCGTCTGGCTCGACCCCGACAAAATCGCGAGTCGCGGCATGATCGCAGGCGATGTCGTCCGCGCGATTCGAGAACAGAACGTGCAGGTCGCCGCCGGACAGATCGGCGCCGAGCCATCGCTTCCCGGCACCGAGTACCAGCTCAACGTCACGACGTCGGGCCGGCTCATCACCGAAGAAGAGTTCGGCAACATCATTCTCAAGACGCTGCCCGACGGTTCGGTCACCACGTTGAAGGATGTTTCGCGCATCGAACTCGGCGCGGGCCAGTATTCGCTGCGCAGCCTGCTCAGCAATCAGCAGGCCGTTGCGATTCCGATTTCGCAAGCGCCCGGCGCCAACGCACTGGAATTGTCGGACGCCGTGCGCGCCACCATGAAGGAACTGAGCAAGAACTTTCCTGACGGCATCAAGTACGAGATCGTCTACGACCCGACGATCTTCGTGCGCGACTCCATCGACGCAGTGGTCGAGACTTTGCTGGAAGCGCTCGCGCTGGTCGTGATCGTGGTCATCGTGTTCCTGCAGACCTGGCGCGCGTCCATCATTCCGCTGATCGCGGTGCCGGTCTCGATCATCGGCACGTTCGGCCTGATGCTGGCGTTCGGCTTCTCCATCAACGCGCTGTCGCTGTTCGGCCTGGTGCTGGCCATCGGCATCGTGGTCGACGACGCCATCGTGGTGGTCGAGAACGTCGAGCGTAATATCGCCAACGGATTGTTACCGCGCGAAGCCACGTACAAGGCCATGGAAGAGGTCAGCGGCCCCATCATCGCCATCGCGCTGGTGCTGGTCGCGGTGTTCGCCCCCATCGCCTTCATCACCGGGTTGACGGGCGAGTTCTACAAGCAGTTCGCGCTGACGATCGCGATCTCCACGGTGATCTCCGCGATCAACTCGTTGACCTTGAGCCCCGCCCTCGCCGCGCTCCTGCTCAAGCCCCACGGCGCCAAGCCGGACGCGTTGACGCGAGGCATGGACAAAATTTTCGGCGGCTTCTTCCGTCGCTTCAATAGCTTCTTCGCACGTTCATCCGAGAAATATGTCGGCGGCGTGCGCGGCGTGTTGTCGCACAAGGGCTGGACCATGGCGGTGTTCGCCGGGCTGCTCGTGCT
This sequence comes from Steroidobacteraceae bacterium, assembly GCA_040509875.1. Classification (GTDB taxonomy): domain Bacteria; phylum Pseudomonadota; class Gammaproteobacteria; order Steroidobacterales; family Steroidobacteraceae; genus Steroidobacter. The sequence continues at coordinate 5,246 of JBEVKB010000014.1, forward strand.
CACCTATGGAATGTTCCAGGTGGTGCCAAAGGGTTTCATCCCGACGCAGGACAAGCAGTACCTCGTGGTCATGGCGCAGTTGCCGAACGCGGCATCGCTGGATCGGACCGAAGCCGTGGTGAGAGAGATCGGCGAGATCGGCATGAAGGTGCCGGGCGTGTCGAATGCAGTTCAGTTCCCGGGTCTGTCGATCGCCGGCTTCACCAATAGCCCGAACTCGGCGCTGGTGTTCTTTGCGCTGGACGATTTCGACAAGCGTAAGAGCGACGACCTGTATGGACTGACGATTGCCAACAAGCTGAATGTCGAGTTGGCGTCGATCAAGGAAGCGCAGATCGCCGTGTTCCCGCCGCCTGCCGTGCAGGGGCTGGGTGCGATCGGCGGCTTCAAGCTGCAGCTCGAGGATCGTGCCGATGTCGGTTACAACGAACTCTACACTGCAACCCAAGCCGTCATCGCCAAGGCACGTGCCGCGCCGGAACTGGCCGGCGTGTTCTCGGACTATCAAGTCAACGTGCCGCAGGTTCGCGCCGACGTGAATCGCGTCAAGGCGAAAGAGCACGGCGTGGCGCTCAACGATGTGTTCGAGACATTGCAGGTGTATCTCGGCTCCATGTACGTGAACGACTTCAACCGCTTCGGCCGCACCTACCAGGTGATTGCACAGGCCGACGCGAACTTCCGCGCCAAGGCCGAAGATATCCTGCGTCTGCAGACGCGCAACCAGGACGGCGAGATGCTGCCGCTGGGTTCGATCGTGCAGGTGTCGCAGAGCTACGGACCGGATCGCGTGTTCCGCTACAACGGTTATCTCACCGCCGACATCAATGGCGGTCCGGCGCCGGGCTATTCGACCGGGCAGGCCAAGGCCGTGATGGAGAAGATCCTCGAGGAGACGCTGCCCAATGGCGTGAAGTACGAATGGACCGACCTGACGTACCAGGAAATCCTGGTCGGCAACAGTTCGGTGTTCGTCTTCCCGCTGTGCGTGCTGCTGGTGGTGCTGGTGCTCGCCGCGTTGTATGAAAGTTGGACGCTGCCGCTGGCCATCGTGGCGATCGTCCCGATGGCATTGCTGTCCGCGATCACGGGCGTGTGGCTCACCGGTGGCGACAACAACATCTTCACGCAGATAGCGCTATTCGTGCTGGTCGGGCTCGCGAGTAAGAACGCGATCCTGATCGTCGAATTCGCCAAGGATCGCGAACTTGCCGGTGTCGATCCGGTGGCCGCGGCGCTCGAAGCTGCAAGGCTGCGGTTGCGCCCCATCCTGATGACGTCCATCGCTTTCATCATGGGCGTGACGCCGCTGGTGATGTCGACCGGCGCCGGCGCGGAAATGCGCCAGGCCATCGGCATCGCGGTGTTCTCCGGCATGCTGGGTGTGACTTTCTTCGGCTTGTTCCTCACGCCGGTGTTCTATGTCCTGTTGCGCGCGGCAGTGAAGTCGCGCCTGGTTTCGCATCGTCCGGACGGTGCGGTTGAAGGAGTTGTGCATGCGTAATTTAAGAATGAAGACACCGGCGCGAACATTGTTGGTTGTGGCTGTTGCCTCGGTGCTCGCAGCATGTGCGGTGGGTCCGGACTTTCATACGCCGCAGGTCGCGACGCCGGCTGAGTTCATCAAGGTGGACTCGCAGCAGTTCACTGCCAGCAACACTGAGACGGATTTCTGGAAGGGGTTCAACGATCCGCAACTGGACGAACTGATCGAGTCGGCGCTCGCAGCCAATCATGACATTCGCATTGCGCAGTCGCGATTGGCAGAGGCGCGGGCGTTGAGAGGCGAGACGCGTCTCGATCTCGCACCTACGATCACGGCTTCCGGCGGTCATACGGAAAGTCGCGCCAGCGTGCGGCAGCAGCCGCTTCCTGGCATCGATCGCGACCAGGATTATTACGATGCGTCGTTCGACGCGTCGTGGGAGCTGGACCTCTTCGGCCGTGTGCGTCGTGGCATCGAGGCGCAATCTGCAGAAGTGAATGCGTCGATCGCGGGAGTCGAGAACGCGCAGGTCAGCGTGACTGCGGAAGTCGCACGCAGCTACTTCGAATTGCGAGGCGCGCAGCATCAGCTCGACGTTGCTCGCCGCAATACAACTAATCAGCGCAACAGCCTGGAACTGACGAACGCGCGCCTGGAAGCGGGGCGAGGCACGGAACTCGATACGTCGAGAGCACAGGCGCAACTCAGCGCGACACTGTCGACCATTCCGGATTTCGAAGCCGCGGTAACGCGTTCGATCCTGCGGATCGGTGTACTCACCGGCAATTCGCCCGAAGCATTGTTGGACAAGCTGAGCGAGACCAAGCCGCTGCCGGCGCTGCCGTCGACACAACCCATCGGCACTCCTGAAGCGCTGCTGCGTCGTCGTCCCGACATTCGCATCGCGGAGAATCAGCTCGCTGCGGCAACTGCACGCGTCGGCGTGGCAGTCGGCGACCTGTTCCCGCGCATTTCGCTTGTGGGCAGCTGGGGTTTCGATGCGACCAACAGCGGCGACCTGGGCAATGGCGACAGCGAGGCTTACTCGTTCGGGCCGAGCATTCGCTGGGCCGCTTTCGACCTGGGTCGCGTGAGGCAACACATCAAGCAACGCGAAGCCGCCACTGACGGCGCCCTCGCCCGTTACGAGCAAACCGTGTTGCGTGCGCTCGAAGAAACGGATGCCAGCATGACGGACTATGTGAAGAGCCTGGCGAAACAGGAACACTTGCGCCAGAGTGCGAGCGCCTCCGCCAACGCAGCCATGCTCGCAAGAGCGCGGTTCGACAATGGCGCGGCCGACTTCCTTACCGTCCTCGACGCCGAGCGGACGATGCTGGAAGCCGAGGATCGGCTGGCACGCACCGAGACGCAGACCGCCACCAGCCTGCTAGCCATGTACAAGGCGCTGGGTGGCGGGTTCCGATCAGTGGCCACCCAAGCATCGAGGTAGACATGTCAACCAGGACACCGAAGATTCCGGGACCCGATCATCCCATCACCATCGCGCAGCATGCCGGACGAGTGTCGGTATCCGCGGGCGGTAAAGTCGTCGCGGATACTCGCAATGCGCTGACGGTGCAGGAAGCGAGCTATCCACCGGTGCAGTACATCCCGCGAGCGGATGTCGACATGTCGCTGCTGGAACGAAGCGGGCACGTGACCTACTGTCCTTACAAAGGCGAGTGCGCGTACTACAGCATTCCAGCGGGCGGCGATAAGGCGGTCAATGCGGTCTGGACTTATGAATCGCCGTATCCGTCAGTGGCGGCGATTGCGGGACACCTGGCGTTCTATCCGGATCGGGTGGGGTCGCTGGAAGTATCGCAGTAGCCGCTTTCAGTAGATGAAGGGGATGAGCCGCTTCGTCCCCTTCGAATAGGCGATGTAGGGTTCACCGAGGGCGTTGCGCCGGACTGCTTCTTCCAGCGCGATACGTCGCATGAATGCCCAGGTGATGGGGATCACGATGACCGCCAGTGAAATCCAGTTGCCCAGGCAGATGCCCAAGCCTAGAAATGCCGCCAGTGCACCGGTATATGAGGGATGGCGGATGAAGCGATAGGGCCCGGTGTCGACGACCAGTTGGTCCGCGGCAATCGCCACGTTCACAGTGAAGAATTTGCCGAGCCAGAAAACAGACAGCCAGCGCAGCAGCAACCCTGCTGCGTATATACCTACTCCTGACGCATAAAGTCCACTGCCCGGATGGAAGCTTGCCTGGGGTACGAGCTTCGACACCACGACGCCTAAGGTCGTGCTGCACATGATCGTTATCCACAACAGCCGCAGCGATCCGCCATCCTTCGCTTCGCCGCCCGCGCGACGCCGTTTGAGCAGTGCCAGTCCCGCTTCCGACAATCCGTATGTTCAACTTCCCGCGAGACGCTGCACACCGCGAGTCATCGAACGAATGAGACTTTCGGAGAATCGAGCTGCATCTTTGTAACGCCGGGCGTAGTGCTTCGCATGATCGATCGCCACGCTCACACCGGCGGCAACTTGATCCAGCAACTGGCCGGCGCCCAGATCGCTGCGTCCCGTGGCATGACGGATGAAACTGATGAGCTGCTTGCGTTCGGGAAAACGTTTCGATCCACCCAGAGTCAACGCCAGCGTGTCGCGTGCAATATAGGGCGTCGTCGAGACCATGTCGTACGCCGGCGCCAGGGCGACCTCGCCTTCAGGGGTGTCGTAGAGCACGCTGAAATTTTTCAGGTGTGCATCACCGTTCTCGATCGCACAAGCATAGGCCACGGTCAGCGCGTACTGCTCTTGCGACGCGGCGAGATGTTTAGCGGATACGAAATCCGCAATGCGCTTTGTGATCCTTTCATAGGAACCGTCATAGCGCCCATGCGCACGACGCCCATCCAGTACGCAGAAATCCTCCAGGCCAAGATAGATGCCCGCTGGCGTGAGATCGAATCGATCGACGATCAGGAACTGGCGGTTGGCGGAAAGCCGCACCTTCGCCGTAACGATGCCTGCGGCCTGCGCGCCCTGGGTGCAGATCCATTCGTTAGCTGCGAGTTCCGGATATTCCTTGCCATCGAAGGATTTCACGATATGGGTCGCGCCCCGATGGGTCAGCTTCTCGATTGCGCCGATCCCGGCATCGACTTGCTCGCGGACGAGAACCTTCGGCTGCACTCCGGATACTCCCGAATAACTTGCAAAGCGCTCGAGCAGATGCGCGAACAGATCCTCTGCGCCTTCCCACGTGAGAATCTCATCTAGATTCTGCTCGGGCACTTCCAGTGCGAGCTGCTGTGTCTGCGAGTAACGCAACCTGCCGATCTGGGATGAGCCGACGATAGCGAGCAGGTCGAGATCGTCGAACTCAGGAATGGTTTTCGCGAATTGCAGCCGCAGCCGTTCCTTCAGCGCGCCTTCCGGCAGGTTCATTTCAAAAATAGGCAGCAGCCCTCCCATCGCATCGTACTGGTCGACGCGCACCGGCATGGTGAGGGAGACGGCGTCTACCGGGGTCGCGCTATCGTGATGGGTAAAGAGAATCGTGTCTTCTTCGAGATCGCTGTGAGCGAGTTGACCGGTGCGCTTGCCGCCTGCGAAGACGTTAAGCGGAGACTTTTTCACCGCGACGCTCCAGCCGAATATCGTCGAGAGTAGGCCGCGAGCGACGCGGGGCCACCAGCAGGTCGAGGCCGACCTGACCGAGCAGTGCTGCCAGCTTGCGAGCACCTATCTCCTTGCAGCGACCGCTTTCGAGAGCGGAGACCGTCGCACGGCTCATCCCAATGCTGGACGCAATCTGTTCCTGCGATTGGCCGCTCTGCAATCGCGCTTCTTTGAGCTTCTGCCCTATCTCTTGTAAATTCATAATTGACCGCCTTTCATGCATCATATGCGATGCATATCGGGCGGTCAAACTAAAAATGCATCACATATGATGCATTTCTCGATGGTTCAGATCCTCCCCATCAGCAACAGGATGAGCAGGATCAGCAACACAGTGCCGAGCAGACCGCTTGGCGCATAACCCCAGCTTCGGCTATGCGGCCAACTTGGCAGCGCGCCGACCAGCAGCAGGACGAGAACGATGAGAAGGATAGTGCTGAGCGTCATGAAGAAGTCTCCGGAGGCCTTGTGGTTTGTCTGTGCACAAAGCAACGCGGAGCTTCACGGAAAGTTCATCGTCTGCGCTGTCAATCTTTCCCCCGCTCGCTGAGCGCCAGTTCCAGGGCATCGACCAGGCCTGCCCGGTCGGCGTGACCGGCGACATGCCGGGCGATCGCGAGCACTGCCGGATCGGCGTTCGCCATCGCGACGGGATAGCCGACGATTTGCAATGCCGACATGTCGTTGCCGGCGTCGCCTACGTACATCACTTCATCCAGGGACATACCGTAGTCCGCGACGATTGACCGCAGGGCGCTGCCCTTGCTGACGCCAGCGCGCGTCATGCCTATGAATCGTGCGTCGGGCATCAGGGGTGACGTGGACTCGGCAACTTCCACTCCGGGCGGCGCTTCCGCAATCGTTCGCGCCGAGTTCATGGGTGACACCACCCACTGCGCACGCACGGCTGCACCCCGCAGAGATTCGAACGGACGCGGCTCGAAGGGCACGCCGAGAAGCGCCGCGTGCTCCCGCGCCCAGTCCGAAGTGCTTTCGCTGGCGAAATCGTTATCGCTGTACAGCTCCAGCAGGCGACCGGTACTGCGCGCTTGCGCCATCAACGTGCTCACGAATTCGGCGGGCAGCGTCGATGAAATCGAACGCCCACTCGCGAGATTCACGACGCTCGCGCCATTCTGAAAGCTGTGCCAGCCGTCATCCAGTCGCTGCGCATATTCGAGTGCGAGCCCGAAAGCCGGGCGTCCCGAGCACAGCGCGAGATGAATGCCTGCCGCACGCACACGTTCGGCCGCACGCCAGACGGCTGGATCTACGATTCCCGACGAGCCCACCAGCGTGCCGTCGACATCGATACCGATCAGCTTGATCAAACGCGCCACCGCGGCGTTACAGCTTCGATGCGATCACTTCGTGAAGCTTGCGCAGATCGCTCGCGAACTGCCGGATGCCTTCGCTCAACTTCTCGGTCGCCATGGGGTCTTCGTTCATTGCCCAGCGGAACGATGCTTCATCGACAGCGGGCAGCGGCGGCGCCTTGCCGGGATTCTCCGGTGACAGCTTGCGCACCAGCGTGCCTTCGCTCTTGTCCAGCTCGCTCAGGATAGCCGGTGAAATGGTCAGGCGATCGCAACCCGCCAGCGCTTCGACCTCGCCGGCGGAACGAAACGATGCGCCCATGATGACAGTCTTGATGCCCTTCGCCTTGTAGGCAGAGTAGATGCCGCGCACCGAGATGACGCCGGGATCTTCTTCGGGCTCGAATTTACGGCCTTCGTTCTTGACGTGCCAGTCGAGGATGCGCCCGACGAACGGCGAGATCAGGAACACGCCGGCATCGGCGCAGGCCATTGCCTGGGCCAGGCAGAACAGCAGCGTGAGATTGCAGTCGATGCCTTCTTTCTGCAGCACTCTCGCAGCCTGGATGCCTTCCCACGTCGATGCGATCTTGATGAGGATGCGCTCGCGCCGGATGCCTGCCTCTTCGTAAGCCGCGATGATGGCGTGCGCCTTGTCGATGGTGGCCGCGGTATCGAACGACAGATTCGCATCGACTTCCGTGGACACACGACCCGGCACCAGCTTGGTGAGTTCGCCGCCCACTGCAACCGCGAGCCGGTCCGCAACCTTTGCAACGACTGCCATGCGCTCGCCGCTCTGCTTGCGTCCCCACGCAAGCGCCCCATCGACAACAGTCGACAGGCCAGGCAACGCCACCGCCTTGAGCAGCAACGTGGGATTGGTCGTGCAATCGACGGGGCGCAGCGTGCGAATCGCATCGAGATCGCCGGTATCGGCGACGACGACGGTCATCGCGCGCAACTGTTCGAGTTTGGATGTCATGGCAGTAATTCCGTGAATAGCGTCGAAACGTAAAGGTACATGATTTGTATGGCGCTGCAGGCATTCTCTTCCACCGGCGCCGGGCTGCAACTCACCGGCGGGGCACGCCGGGCGCAACCTTCCGAGCGGCGCTCGCATCTGAATCCTCGAACACCGCACTAACGCGGATGACAGAGATCCAAGGAGATTGCCATGTCCGCCCTGCCCGAGTTCAGCCGCACCGTCCAGCGTTCCATCTGCATGCTGTTGTCGGCTGTCATCGTCACCGTCAGCCTCTCGCTTGGGGTCCTCGGCAGCCAGCTGCCGCTGCACGACGGTTACTCGGTGACAGTGACGCAACTGCAGTGATGGTCTCCTCACCGGACTTCACGGGCGTTGTCGGACGCGTCAGTATGGATGCGTCCGGCACGCTCACCTGGAGTCCTGGCAGATGCGCCATGCGTCGATCGCGTTTTCCATCCTGATTGCGGCCGTCATCTGCGGCTGCGCCTCCCTTCCACCCGAATCAACTGCAATGGCGCCGGTTCGTTCCGGTCGCGTGTCCGGATACCTGGCGAAAGATGCGCTTCCCGACAGCCGCGTCCTTTCGGCGCGTCCGCCGGCCGCCGGTTCTACTGCTCAAGCGCTAGATGACGAAGTCAGCCGGCAGTACCTCGCGCTACAGGGCACCGCTCGCTGGGATCTTGCCGCGTTGGACGCCAATCTCAACTTTCCGCAGGGAGCCCAGGTTTTCTCCTGCGTGCTGAACGCTCCAGTGACGCCCGAGGCGACGCCGGTCCTCTATACCTTGCTGCGCAGATCTATGAACGATGCCGGCGGCTCGACCGGGCCGGCCAAAGGACTGTACCAGCGCGCGCGCCCGTTCATGGTAAACGGCAAACCCACCTGCACGCCTGCGGACGAAGACATTCTGCGGAAGAACGGTTCCTATCCGTCGGGCCATAGTGCGGCAGGCTCGGCCTGGTCGCTCATCCTTGCGGAAATTTCACCCGAGCGGGCGGAAGCCATCCTGGCGCGCGGCCGCTTCTTCGCGCAAAGCCGCCTGGTCTGCAACGTGCACTGGTACAGCGATACCGTCGAGGGCATGGCGTTGGGAGCGGCAACCGTCGCACGCTTGCACGCCGATCCGGTTTTCCAGGCCGATCTCGCCAAGGCCCGGCAGGAACTCGCCGACGTGCGGGCCAAGGGGCTGCCGGTGACGAGAGATTGCGCAGCCGAAGCGGAGGCGCTCAAGGCCACGCCCCTGGTGCAATAACCCTGACGGCTGCGGTCGATTTGCGGGTTTTCAGTCTGGGATGGCGGGAGTATGCTCGACGCCTCCCTGTATGAATCAACAGCTCCCTTTCCACCCGGCCGTCACCGCGTGGTTCACCCAGACATTTGCGTCTCCCACACCGGCGCAGGCGGATGCGTGGCCGGCGATCAAGGCAGGCAAGAATGTCCTGATCGCCGCACCCACGGGATCGGGCAAGACGCTGTCCGCGTTTCTCGCCGCCATCGATGACCTGGTGCGCGAAGGCGAGTTGTTCGGCCTTCCCGACGAGACGCGCATTCTGTATGTGTCGCCGTTGAAGGCATTGTCCAACGAAATCAGCATGAATCTGGATGCGCCGCTTGCGGGTATTCGCGAACTGCTGCGGGAACATACCATTCGCGACGTGGAGATCCGTACCTGGGTGCGCACGGGAGACACGCCGCAGTCCGAACGAGTGAAGGCACGGAAGCGTCCGCCGCACATCGTCGTCACGACGCCGGAGTCGCTGTACATCCTGCTGGCGTCGCAGTCGGGTCGCGAGATGTTGCGCACGGTGCGCACGATCATCGTCGATGAAATTCATGCAGTCGCCGGTAACAAGCGCGGGCTGCACCTGTCGTTGTCTATCGAACGATTGGAAGCCCTCGCCGGTCGTCGCATCACGCGCATCGGCTTGTCGGCCACGCAGCGGCCGATCGAGGAAGTCGCGAAGTTCCTGGTAGGCACGCGCCGGCAGGACGCGGCCGGCAATATAGATTGCACGATCGTAGACAGTGGCCACGTCCGCAAGCGCGATCTTGGACTCGAACTGCCCGACTCGCCGCTCGAAGCCGTGATGTCCAACGAAGTGTGGACGCAGTTGTACGATCGGATTGCGCAGCTGGTGCGCGAACATCGCACGACGCTCGTCTTCGTCAACACACGACGTCTCGCTGAACGCGTGTGTCGGCATGTGGCGGAGCGGCTCGATGCGGATCGGAAGCCGGCTGACGCTGAGACGAGTATCGAACGGCCGGCAGCGGTTGGACGGAAAATCAAACCGCTGGAGCGCTCGCTGGTCGCCGCGCATCACGGCAGCCTGGCGAAGGAACACCGGCTCGATGCCGAACAGAGATTGAAACGCGGCGAATTGAAAGCATTGGTCGCGACAGCATCGCTGGAACTGGGTATCGACATCGGCGATGTGGACCTGGTGTGCCAGATCAGCTCGCCGCGCTCCATCAATTCGTTTCTGCAGCGAGTCGGCCGCTCCGGTCACGCGGTGGGCGGCACACCGAAAGGCCGGTTGTTTCCGTTGTCGCGCGACGACCTGGTCGAATGCACCGCGTTGCTCGACAGCGTGCGTCGTTCGGAATTGGATCGCCTGCGCATTCCGCAGAACGCCACCGACGTCCTGGCACAACACATCGTCGCCGAATGTTCGGCGCATGACTGCGGCGAGCAAGAGCTGTTCGATTTGCTGCGAGCCGCGTATCCATATCGCGATCTGCCGCGCGCAACGTTCGATGACATTGTCAAAATGCTCGCCGAAGGGTTCACGACGCGACGCGGCCGTCATGGCGCGCTGATTTATCACGATGCCGTCAATCACGTGCTGCGCGGTCGCGCCGGTGCCCGCCTCACAGCAATTACCTCAGGCGGCGCGATTCCGGACAACGCGGACTACCAGGTCCGGCTCGAGCCCGAAGGCATGACGGTCGGCACCATCAACGAAGATTTCGCGGTGGAAAGCCTGGCCGGCGACGTGTTCCAGCTCGGCAACACTTCCTATCGCATCATTCGTGTCGAGCGCAGCACGGTGCGAGTGGAAGATGCTCACGGTCAGGCACCGACGATTCCGTTCTGGCTCGGCGAAGCGCCGGGAAGAACGGATGAGTTGTCGGTGGCCGTCTCGCGATTGCGCGAAGAAGTTGCCGGCAAGGGCTGGGATGGCGGCGCGCATGAATATCTCACTACCGACATCGGCATTTCCGCCGCGGCGGCCAATCAGCTTCATGACTATCTTGCCGCCGCTCACGCCGCACTGGGCTGCCTGCCCACGCAGGACACCATCGTGTTCGAGCGCTTCTTCGATGAAGCTGGCGGCATGCAGCTGGTGATTCATTCGCCGTTCGGCAGTCGTATCAATCGTGCATGGGGATTGGCTCTGCGCAAGCGCTTCTGTCGCACGTTCAACTTCGAGCTGCAGGCCGCCGCGACGGAAGATAGCATCGTGCTGTCGCTGACGACGGCTCACAGTTTCGAACTCGGTGAGGTCGCGCGGTACCTGCATCCGAATACGGCTCGGGAGATTCTGATCCAGGCTTTGCTCGATGCGCCGATGTTTACGACACGCTGGCGATGGAGTGCATCGATCGCGCTGGCGCTGCCGCGCTTTCGCGGTGGGAAGAAGGTGCCTGCGCCGCTGGCGCGAATGAATGCGGAAGACCTGCTGGCCGCGGTGTTTCCCGATCAAGTTGCGTGCGGCGAGAACCTGACCGGCGACATCGTCGTGCCGGATCATCCGCTGGTGCAACAGACCATGCGCGATTGCCTCGATGAAGCCATGGATATCGCCGGCTTCGAACGCCTGTTGCAACGACTGGCCAGTGGCGAGATCCACGTCGAATCTCGCGACCTCACCGAGCCTTCACCGCTAGCGCTGGAAGTATTGTCCGCGCGTCCTTATGCCTATCTAGACGATGCGCCGCTGGAAGAGCGACGCACGCAGGCGGTGATGAGCCGTCGTTGGATGGATCCCGCTTCGGCGGCGGACATAGGCAAGCTCGATCCTCAAGCCATCTCGCGAGTGCAGGAAGAGGCGTGGCCGGATGCTGCCACGTCGGATCAATTGCACGATGCGCTGCTATGGCTGACGTTCCTGACGCGTGGCGAGATCGATCGCAATCCACTGTGGCCGGGACTATTACATAGATTAATCACGGAGCGCCGAGTGACCGGGCTGCGTGTTGGCGCGGATGAAGAACTGCTATTCATCGCGGCAGAACGACAGCCGCTGTTCAACGCGCTGTTTCCTGGCGCGACGTTCGAGCCGGCGATCGCCGTTCCTCCGACGCACGCGAAAGAATGGGATCGCGAAGACGCTGTGCGGGAATTGGTTCGTGGTCGTCTCGAAGCGCTCGGCCCGACGACGGCTGCCGCGATTGCGCATTCGTCGCATCTTCCGGTTACTGCCATCGACGCAGCGTTGCTTGCGTTAGAAGCTGAAGGCAGCGCCATGCGCGGCAGCTTCAATGCCGCACCCGCGGGTACTGAATGGTGCGATCGACGACTGCTCGCACGCATTCATCGCTATACCGTCAAGCGCCTGCGTGCCGAGATCGAGCCTGTGCAGGCGCGAGATTTCATTCGCTTCCTGTTCGATTGGCAGCGGGTCACGCCGAGTCAACGCATGCAGGGGCCGGATTCGATCGCCGCGTTGCTCACGCAACTGGAAGGCTTCGATGCTCCGGCCGGCGCATGGGAAACGGAAGTATTGCCGGCACGCATGGCGGAATACGATCCGGCGTGGCTCGATGAACAATGTCTCGCGGGCCGGATCGTATGGACGCGACTGGCTCCGCGCAGCAGCGATTCGGAACGAGGCGCTGCGCCGGTACGCTCGACGCCGATCGCGCTGCTGGCTCGACGCAATGTGCGTCTGTGGTCGGCGCTGGTGAGTCAGCACGATCGGTCTGCGCTCACGGCGAAGGCGGACCAGGTGGCTACGTTCATTCGCACGCATGGGGCTTCGTTCTTCGATGAGATCGTCGAAGGGGCGGGGGTACTGCAGAGTCAAGTGGAGGAAGCGTTGGCGGAACTGGTGGCGCTGGGAATGGTGAATTCGGATAGCTTCGGTGGACTGCGGGCGTTGCTGTTGCCGGCGGAGAAACGCAGGTCGTCTGGAGGTTCGCGACGACGCGGACGGATGGCGATATTCGGAATGCAGGATGCGGGAAGGTGGGCGATGGTGCGCAAGCCGGACGCTCCCTCCTCAATCCTCCCCCGGGGACCGGGGGAGGAAGCAAGAGCGGAAGAAGAGGCGATCGAGCATGTTTGCCGCACGCTGCTGCGTCGCTGGGGCGTGGTGTGCTGGAGCATCGTCGTGCGCGAGGCGAGTTGGTTGCCGCCTTGGCGTGACCTGCTCAAATGCCTGCGACGAATGGAAGATCGCGGCGAAGTTCGCGGCGGCCGTTTCGTCACCGGATTTTCCGGTGAGCAGTTCGCGTTGCCCGAAGCGTTGGGGCCGCTGCGCGAAGTGCGCCGCAAGCCGCCCAGTGGCGAAATGATTTCGTTGTCCGGCGCCGACCCGTTGAACCTGGTCGGCATCATCACGCCCGGCGCGAAGTTGCCGTCGGTGACCGGTAATCGCGTGCTGTATCGGGATGGCGTACCCATCGCGTTGTACGCTGGAGGCGAAGTGAAATTCCTTGAAGCACTCGAGCCGCAGGCGGAATGGGAAGCGCGCAATGCTCTGCTGCGCCGGCAGGTGCCGGCCCTGCTCTCGGATCTAGCTTGAATCTGCGCTTCGACAATACCTTCGTCGCACAACTGCCGGTTGATAGCGAAACAGGTCCGCGGCGTCGACAGGTGCAGGGCGCTTTGTCTTCTTCCGTCGCGCCGACACGCGTGGTGGCTCCGAAACTCATCGCCTGGTCGCGCGAAGTGGCCGCGCTGTTGGGAATCTCCGCGAGCGACATCGAGTCGCCGGAATTCGCGCAGGTATTCGGCGGCAATGCCTTGCTTCAAGGCATGCAACCTTACGCCGCCAACTACGGCGGACATCAGTTCGGACACTGGGCAGGCCAGCTAGGCGACGGCCGCGCCATCACGCTGGGCGAGACCATCAATGCCGCCAACGAACGTTGGGAATTGCAGCTCAAAGGTGCTGGGCCGACGCCGTACTCGCGAACCGCGGACGGTCGGGCTGTGCTGCGTTCGTCGATCCGAGAATTTCTATGCAGCGAGGCCATGCATCACCTCGGCGTGCCGACGACGCGCGCACTGAGTCTCGTGCTCACCGGTGAATCGGTGATCCGCGATATGTTTTACGACGGCCATCCGCGTCCCGAGCCGGGGGCCATCGTGTGTCGCGTGGCGCCTTCGTTCATTCGCTTCGGCAATTTCGAACTGCCTGCCGCACGCGGCGATGTAGCTCTGCTCACACAACTGGTCGACTTCACCATCCGGCGCGACTATCCGCACTTGGTCGCGCAGACTTCAGTGGATAGCGAGACGGTGCGTGCCGAATGGTTCGGGCAGGTATGTGAGCGCACGGCATTGATGGTGGCCGAGTGGATGCGCGTAGGTTTCGTGCACGGCGTAATGAACACCGACAACATGTCCATCCTCGGCCTCACCATCGACTACGGCCCCTATGGCTGGATCGACGATTTCGATACCGGCTGGACGCCCAATACCACCGATGCCGAAGGCCGTCGCTACCGATTCGGCCAGCAGCCGCAGATCGCACACTGGAATCTAGGTTGCCTTGCCGGTGCGCTGCTACCGCTGTTCAAGACCGAAGCACCGCTACATGCGGGCCTGCAACGCTTCGTCGACACCTACACGCGGACGGATCGCTACAACACGGCTGCGAAACTGGGCTTGAGCGAATGCACCGAAGAAGATGCCGGGTTGATGCTGTCGCTGCAGGCACTGCTGCAGTCCGCCGAAGTCGACATGACGCTGTTCTTCCGGCAACTCGCCGAAGTGGATATGGACGCACCTTCGCTCGAACCGTTGCACATCGCTTTCTACGACGAAGTGAAGCGCGCAGCCGCTGAAAATCAATTCATCGAATGGCTGGCGCGTTACGTGGCGCGCGTCAAAAAAGATGGCTCGTCTACCGAGGAGCGCCGCACTCGCATGCAGGCCGCGAATCCACGCTACGTACTACGCAACTATCTTGCTCAGCAGGCCATCGATCGCGCCGAGCAGGGCGACTATGCCGGCATCGAAGAGCTGCTCGACGTACTCAGGCATCCGTACGACGAACAGCCCGGTCGCGAAGCCTTTGCCCAGCGTCGTCCCGACTGGGCGCGCAATCGCGCCGGCTGCTCGATGTTGTCCTGCAGTTCCTAACGTTTAGGCTTCACCGGGCCGAATCCGGTCGGCACCGTGCGATGCTTGCTCGCCGCCTCATACGCTGACGCGATTTTCAGCAATGTAGGTTCGCTGAACGGCCGGCCCATGAAATCGATGCCCACCGGCAGCTTCTCCTGCACCGGACCCACCAGCTTCGGCTCTTTCGCGCTCGGATCGGGAACGCGATCGTAGACAACGGTGGTGAAGCCTGCGGGCACGGTGATGGTGGGGAAACCGTTCTGGCCAAGCAAGGTCCACGCATTGGCGGCACGGCCATTCACTGTCGGCTCGTTGGGCGCACCCAGTTTCGGCGCCGGGATATTTCCGGTCGGATAGGTCAGCGCATCGAGGTGCTGTTCCGCCATGCATTGCAGCGCAATCTGCTGGAGAGCGAAGCGTGTCTGCAGGCGATTGCCGATGTCGAGCGTCAGTTCGTTGTTGGTGTCGGTGAGCGTCTTCTTCTTGTCCATGTAGCCTTCGGCAGGCGTGTAGAACTTCGACTTGGCGATCAGGTCGGCGACGGTGTGAATGTTCGCATCGCCGCGATCGCGCAGATAACGCTCCATCATGTAGCGACGCTCGCCGGTGGTCGGCATGGGGCCGAGGCCGCGAATCGACGGACCGTCCGGGAATGCCGCGTCGTCGAAATACAGGTCCACCAGCTTGGGGATGTGATCGCTCTTGGGTTTACCGGCATCATCCACCGGGAACAGCTGCGGGTACTGCTTGACGAAGGCCGAGTTGTGGATGTGCGGATCGAATTTCTTCAGGCAACTCTGGAACAGCGCGCCGCCTGCGCCCGGATCGACGAGCGTGGCGCCGAGTTTACGCAGCACGCCGAGTTCGCGGTCGATGATGTCGATGCTTTCTTCGTCGGCCTTGGTGAACAGCGGCTTGTCCATGTATTCGCGGACGACGCCGATGCGCACACCGGCCAGCGGCTGTGACGCCTGGCGGTCGGCGACATAGGTGTAGTAAGGCTTGGCGGGCAGGCGATCGATGCCGAAGGCCGTCAGTTCGTCTTTCGGATCGTAGCCCGCGATTACATCGAGCACGCGCGCGGCGTCTTCGACGTTGCGACAGATGGGGCCGACGCGATCGTTCATGAACGATGCGGCGATCATGCCGTGGCGGCTGACGAGTTCCTGCGTCGGCGAGATGCCTACGGTGTTGTTGTTCTTCGCGGGGCTACGGATGGATGGGCCGGATTCTTCGGCGATGGCGCAGGTCACCATGTTCGTGGCAACTGAAGAGCCCGAGCCGCCGCTGGAGCCTCCCGGGCTGCGTTCGGTGTCGTATGGATTGCAGAAGGTGCCGCCGAATGCGCTGCGGGCTCCCGCAGCGTATTCGCCCATGTTTGCTTTGCCGATGATGATGGCACCGGCTTCACGCAGCTTCACTGCGAAGGTGGAGTCGTGCGGCGGACGATCGTTGGCGTAGGGAGCATCGGCACCCGAGGTGGTGCGCATGTCGAACGTGTCGTACTGATCCTTGATGGCGATGACGACGCCATGCAGCGGCCCCACCAGCTTGCCGGTCGCGGCGAACTGCTTGTCCTGGGCCATTGCCACTTCCAACGCGTCGGGCATTTTCGGATCGGCGTCGACGCCGTCCGTCATGCTGCGCGCCTTGCGATCGTCGAAGCCGAGTTTCTTACGCGTGGCGGGGCGCAGGTTGAGCGTCGACAAGGCGTTGACCTGGCCGGCATTCGCGATGGTCGTGACCTTGCCGAGGATGCCTTCGGGCTCTTTCACGCAGCGGCCGTTGTAGGCCTTGATGCGGTCGAGATAGAGGCGCACCAGTTGTTCCGTGGTGATCTGCTTGGAGGTAAGCGCCTGCTGAATGGCGGGGATGTTGGTCTCCACGACATCGAACGTGGCGGCGCTGTCGGCCAGCGCTGCTGGTGCGGCAGCGGTTGCAAGCAGCAGTGCGGCGAATCGGAGAGAGGGGGCAAGACGCATGAGGACCACGCAGTGAGTGTCGGTAGTCCGCTTCAGACGGGGCGGAGTGCTTTACCCCCACGTTTTCTTCTTGCTTCGCTTTGGCCCGGCAACGCGAAACGCGCTGCTACCGCAAATACCGATCCAAGAAATCTATCCCCTCCTCCACCGGCGCATCCACCCAGAACGTAGACAAGTGCTCCAGTCCACGGATCAGATACAGCTCCGAAGGAACGCCAGCAGCGTTCAGCGCCGAGTACATGACGCGTGCGTTATCGACCCCCACCGTGAAATCGAAAGTGCCGTGATACAGGAATGTCGGGGGATCGCCCGCAGTCAGCATCGCCATAGGCGATGCGTCGCGCCAGATCTCGGGATTCTTGGTCAGCGACACGCCCATCAAGCCGTTCACCAGGTCGCCGTTGGGATAGAAACGCAGATCGACCGGCGTGCCACCCGCTACCAGCGCCTGTACTCGCGTGCCTTCGACGAACTGCCGATCGCCAGGTCCAGTCATCGCAAGCAACGCCGCGAGATGTGCACCCGCCGAGTAACCCCAGGCGCCGATGTGGTCGGGACGAACTTTTTGTTTATCTGCATTCGCCCGCAGCCATGTCACTGCCTGCTGCACGTCATGCAGCTGTGCTGGGAATCTCGCGGCAGGCGCCAATCTATACGACACGTTCATCGCAACGTAACCGCGCGCCGCAGCCATCTCGCAGTAACGCACCATGTCATCGCGAGTGCGCCCGTTCCAACCGCCACCGTGAATCATCACCACCGCAGGGAAAGGGCCCTTGCCCGTCGGGGTATAAATATCGGAGGTCAATCGCGCCGGCCAGTCAGGCGGCGTGTATGCGACATCCTTGACGACGCTGAAAGAAGTGGACGCGGTTGGCGCCGGCTTGGCGCCGTCCGGTCGTCCCTGGTGCGAAGAGCAAGCTGAAAGCAGCAGCGCAGCGACCGCGAGCAGATAACGTGTCATGTGCCAGCCTCGTATCAGTGGCGGGCCAGCGGGGGCAACCTTCCGTAAGTCAGTCCACGCCACAGCCATTCCGCCGGACCATAATTGAAACGCGAGAGCCACCAGCGGCTGAACAGGATCTGCGTCGCATACGCCACGATCACCATCGTCAACACCGTCGACGCGCCGATGCGGCCGGCCAGGTCCAAGCCCGGCCCGACACCGAACAACACGACCGCATAGAACAGGCTCTGTGCGAAGTAGTTCGTCAAAGCCATACGTCCGGACCACGCGAATGGAGTCAGCAGCCGGCGACCGGCTTGCGTGTGCAGGCCGACGACGATGGCGCACAGATATCCTGTCGCGAGCAATGGCACGGCGATGAGATGCAGCGTTCTGCCGACAAACAACCAGTGAACCCATGCAGACAGCGATTCCGTTCGCGCGCTGGCGAAGATCGATTGCGCAGCGCCGCCGAGAATGAGGCCTGCGGGCAACGTCGCCCACAACGTGCGCCGAAAGCCGGGAAGATAGTCGGCAGCATGCTGAATCCATCCGTGCCTGCCGACCCACGCGCCCAGCATGAAACGACCGAGTGCGTAGGCAAACCAGCCGACGATGGAAGCATTCAGCAGGTAGTCGACCAGGTTCAATTTCGCGAATTCGAGAAACAAGCCGCCGTAGTCTCCTGCGGCCGACAGCGCCTGTCGCACGAGCACTGCAGTAGTCGAGTATGGCGACGGCAACCCATGCCATGCATTCAGGCCGGCGAACTCGGCGAAGATGTCCTGCGCCATGCGGCCGAACGTAGCCAGCGCTACACCGCCGATCAGCAAAGTGCGCGTTTTGATTTTACGCAGCGCCAGCAGCGCGAATCCCGCCAGCGCATACAGATGCAGGATGTCCCACACCCAGATGAACATTATGTGCACGATGCCCATCAACAACAGTACGGCGAGACGGCGGCGATAGAGGCGCACGAAATCGGCGCCGTGCGCTTCGAGACGTTCCATCTGCAGATAGAAGCCGAGACCGAACAGGAAGGCGAACAAGGTGTTGGCCTTGTCGAGAAACAGCCAGTTGATGAAATAGAACACTGTGTGATCGATATGCGCGGTGGGCAGCGATTCGAGCTGCACACGCGTCGCCATGACGTCGGCTTCCGTCAATCCGATCATGTTCATCAGGAACACGCCGAACAGCGCCACTCCTCGCAGCACATCCAGTTCATGCACGCGTTCGCCTGCGCCGATCGGCGCGACGGCAGTGGGATCCACGACCGTGGCGTTATGCATGCGGCATTCTGTCCATCGCTGGACGGTAGCCTGCACAGTTGGTACAAGCAATATGCTCTCCAGACATGACACACGGACGCATGAATCGCATCGCCATCATCGGTCCCGGCGCCATCGGTGGAACGGTCGCCGCCTGGCTCGCACAGTCGAAGGACAACGACATCACATTGTGTGCGCGCACCGCCGTCGAATCCCTGGAAGTGCAGACACCCGCAGGCACTATCGAAGCAACACCGCGCTGCCTGACGGATGTGAAAGCTGCTGTCGAGTTACCGGCGGCTGACAGGACATTCGATTGGGTGTTGATTGCGACCAAGGCTTATGACGCGAAGGCCACGGCGCAGTGGTTGCCGGCACTGACGGCCCCGCATACGCGATTGGCTGTCTTGCAGAATGGCGTCGAGCACGTCGAACGTTTCGCCGAGTGGTGGCCGCGGGAAAAAATCCTGCCGGCGGTAGTGGAATGTCCAGTCGAAAGAATCGCGCCCGGCAGAATCCTGCAACGACGCGATGCCTGGATCGCCGTTCCGCAATCCTCGGCGGGAGCAGCCTTCGCCGCGCTTTTTCCGAATCTTTCCATCGAGATCCGCCTGACTGCAGATTTCACCACTGTCGCGTGGCGCAAGCTGTGCTTGAACGCGGCGGGCGCGGTGTCAGCGCTGGTCATGAAGCCTGCCGGTATCGTGCATCGGGACGACATCGCCGAACTGATGCGTGGGCTGATTCGAGAATGCATTGCTATCGGCCGTGCTGAAGGCGCCGTGCTCGACGACGAATTGGTCGAGGAAATCATCGCGGGATCGCGGGCCGGTTCGCCCGACTCCATCAACTCGATGCTGGCCGACCGACTCGCGGCGCGACCGATGGAGATCGATGCACGCAATGGTGTGGTCGTACGTCGTGGCGCGAAGTACGGCATCGCCGCGCCGTTGAATCAACTGATGGTAACGCTGCTCAACGCTGCGGCCGCGTGAGCAGCCAGATGCCGGACATCACCAGCGTGGTGCCGGCGATCATCCATCCTGTTACGGGCTCATCGAGCAGCAGCACGCTCAGGAAAATCGTCGAGACCGGGCCGACCATCCCCGCCTGGGAAGCGACACCGGCGCCGACGCGCTCGACGGCTACCATGATCATGAGCACCGGCATGAAAGTGCACAGCGTGGCGTTGATCAGCGCCAGCCACAGTACCTGCGGCGCAACCACCATCGCCGACACCGGTCGCAATACGAAGAACTGGCCGATACAAAGAATGCAGGCGATGCCGGTGGCAAGACCCGTGAGCCGCAGGACACCGATCCGCTTGACTGCTTCGCCGCTGAAAACGAGATACAGCGCGTAGCTCACGGCGCTGCCGAACACCAATAGCGCGCCGAGCACAGTATTAGCGTTGCCGCTCACGCTCGCGTCATGACCGAATACGACGAAGACACCGAGATAACTCAACACCAGCGCGAGCCATTGCGAACGGCTCACCTTCCGCTGGTACAGCAACAATCCGACACCGAGCACCACGGTGGGATTGAGATACAGGATCAGCCGCTCGAGACTCGCGCCGATGTACTGCAGTCCTGCGAAATCCAGGAAGCTCGCGAGGTAGTAACCGCTGAAGCCAAGGCCTGCAAGCACGCGCCAATCGTGAAACGTGAGAGGAGGCTTGCCGCGTCCGGACCACCAGGACAGCAGCGCAAACAGCGGCAACGCGAACAGCATGCGGTACATGATCACCGTCACCGCATCGACACCGTATCGATACGACAGTTTGACGATGATGGCTTTGCCGGAAAACGCGACCGCGCCGCCGGCGGCCAGGAGCACTCCGGGCCAGATCGTTCGCGCTGACGCCGTCATCGAATCCTTGCCAGTGGGGCTCGCTGCAATATCCAGCGCAACGCGTAATAGCACAGGGCAATGGCGATGGGCCCGATGACCACCCAGCCGATGACTGCGTGGACGATCGCACTCCAGAGCAGCACCACCGCATGCACGACACCTTGCGCCAGCAGCGCCATGCCTTCACTGACGGTCAGCGGCTGCGGCGTGGCGCCCACGACGTGTTCGCCGACTCGGACAAAGGGAACGATCAGCAGCAGCTGCACCGGCGTCATGGCGTAGTGCACCGTGTGGACGGCAACCATGTTCAGCCGCATGGCGGCAGCGGCGGCGGTACATAGAATCGTGGTCGTGCCCATCACCGGAAAGATACCGACGATCAATCCGATCGCCACGCTCATGGCGATCTTGTCGGGCGTGACGCCCTGGAGCAGCAGCGACCGCAGTGGCAGGACGATTCTCCGGCGAAAGAACTCGCGCATGTGGGGGCCTGGGGCATGAGACTGTGTAGAGTAATTCTTTTCGCCCGGCTGCGTCGTGGCGGGTTCGCCGCAGGATCAAAGTGAACGATTCCGGCCGGGGTCCTGCGCCAGTAGCTGCACTTGAGGAAAGAATTCCGCGAAATCCCCAGCCAGCGCCGTTTCGTTCGCGAGCAGCACCGGAACGCTGCTCTCCAGCGCAAAATCCCGCTTCCAGCGCACTGCCAGTCGCTGCGACAGGCGCCGCAGCGACTGTTCGACGCCGTGAACGTTGCGATATTGGCCGAGCAGGTCGTAACCCACTATCCGATCGACCAGCAATTGCGCCGGGGCAGGCAAGTGCACGTTGCTGCCGGTGGCGTTCGCATAGAACGCTGCGGTGAACTCTTCCAGGGACACCGTCGAATAGGACTGCCAATGCGTCGCCAGGAAGTAATCGTAGAACACATCCATCAACACGCCGCTGAAGCGCCGATGCTCCGGACCCAGCCGCAGGCGACTGCGACGAACCGCCGGATGCGCATCGGTGAAAGAGTCGATCGCCTTGTGACGCTGCACGCCGCGAATGAATTGCGGACTCATGGATTCGAGTTCGGGTCCTCGCACCACGTCGGCCAGCAGGTTGCCGAGTTGGAACTCGATGTCGTCGTCGGAGAGGAAGACGTGCGCGAGCCAGTTCATTGGGAGGCGCTGCTGCGGCTCAATGCCAATACTGCGCAGAGTCTTGACTGCTCAACGACGGAACCCGGGAATTGCGAGCCTGTTGTCAGACGCTTCGCCAGATGCGAGTGCCGACGAACCCAACGAAGATCAGCGCCGTCAGCAATGTAGTCACGCGCAACCAGGTCGCACGACTCTTGCCGCCGCCGTCGATAGCCAGCAGCCCAAGCGCCAGCGAACCGAACGCGTGAGTTGCCGCAGCGAGCGTGTGGTGGGAGTCGAGCTCGATCATCGCGAACACCATCGAAGCCAGTGCGGCGACGCTTACGATCGCTGCACGCGATGAATCGCTGATCCTGACCATGTTCGAGTATCTATGCTCGCTGTGTCGGCAACGGCCAACCGGTCAAGGGGCGGGGCGACCCATTGGCCAGACGCTTGAAAGATGAGCATGATGCCTTGCCGATCGCGCGCATGTCATCCTGACAGCAGTGTGCCATCTCGCGGGGAGAGCCGGCGGTTCTTTTTATGGAGTCGGTCGGAAATCGCCGATTCATAACGTCCTTGGAGTGTCCTTGTCATGCGTGCTGGCGCGAGCCTGTAGCTCACTGCGATGTAACGGCGAGGTGTGCCATGAACGACCTGGCTTGGATCGATGCGGCGCTGACTGCGGCGAGACCGCATGTGCTCGGCGCATTGCTGCGCTATTTTCGCGATCTCGATACGGCGGAGGAGGCATTCCAGGAAGCGAGCCTGCGCGCTTTGAGTCGCTGGCCAGTCAACGGTCCGCCGCGCGATCCCGCCGCGTGGCTGATTTTCGTCGGCCGCAATTTCACCCTCGATGAGTTGCGACGGCGTAAGAAGCAGGAAGCGCTGCCGGCGGAAGAAGTCCTCACGGAAACGGCTGACGACCAGCCCGACCTGGCCGAGCGCCTGGACAACTCGCACTATCGCGACGATGTATTGCGACTGCTGTTCATCTGCTGTCATCCGGACCTGCCGGCCACCCAGCAGATCGCATTGGCACTGCGCATCGTGTCCGGCCTTACGGTCACAGAAATCGCCCGCGCCTTCCTGGTGAGCGAGAGCGCCATGGAACAACGAATCACGCGTGCCAAGCGGCGCGTCGCTGAAGCCGATGTGCCCTTCGAAACGCCCGGGGCGAGCGAACGGGCCGAACGCCTGGCCACGGTCGCGGCGATGATCTACCTGCTGTTCAACGAAGGTTATTCAGCCAGCGGCGGCGCTGTTCACGTGCGCGTGCCTTTATGCGAAGAAGCGATTCGCTTGTCGCGGCTACTGCTCGGTCTCTTTCCGGGCAACAGCGAAATCATGGGACTGACAGCACTGCTACTGCTGCAACATGCACGCGCCACCGCCCGAATCGATGTCGATAACGCGCTGGTTCTGCTCGAAGACCAGGATCGCAACCTCTGGAATCGCGAACTGATCGCCGAAGGACTGGCGCTGATGGACCAGGCGCTACGTCGTCGTGAGATCGGTCCTTACCAGGTGCAGGCAGCGCTCGCGTCAGTCCATGCGCGTGCTGCACGAGCCGAAGATACCGACTGGGCTGAAATAGACCGTCTTTACGCAGTTCTCGAACTGTTGCAGCCCTCGCCCGTCATCACGCTGAATCGAGCTGTCGCTGTCGCGAAGCTCAAAGGCCCCGCGGCTGCGCTCGACATGATCGAGCCGCTGGCCGACCAGTTGAATGGCTACTTTCATTTCTTCGGCGTCAAGGGTGCATGGCTTTCGCAACTGGGCCGGGTAGACGAAGCCCGAGCGGCCTTCGATCGTGCGATCGCTCTCGCCAACACGGCGGCGGAGGCGTCGCATATCCGCATGCATCTGGACAAGCTGCTCAGTCGATCTCGAGTGTGATCCCAAGTTCCGCCAGCCTCGTCAGCGAGGCGCACAGGGACAATGGCGAGGTGTGATCGGGACGCTGGATCAGCAGGGCAATGGAACCCTGCCGATTGAGTTGCTGCAGGAACGGCTTCTTCGCGGTCAACTGCTGCAAGGCGTCCAGAATATAGACATCGTACTGTGTGGCGTCCCGCAGCTTGATCAGCTTCTCCTTGGAGAAGGTCGGCAATGCATTCGGCGCGGAGAAAGTACGTACGCCCAGGACCATCTCCTGGAAGCTTCGCGCCGGTAGTCTCGCCAGCCAATAAGATTCGCTGTGCAATCGTTGTACCCCCGACCTGGAGGCTGCGGGCCCTGCGTGCACGGTATGCTCGGGCTCGATGCCCAACGCTTCGGTGATATCGGCGGGATCCATGGTCGGGTGCTTGACCCGCAGGAAGATCTCGATGGGGCCCGATTCCTTCCTGGACGCGACGGAGGACTTCATGTCGGTACCTGCCTCGTGACGAATGTGCGTTGAGTGGCGAGCGGCCGCACAGGCAAGCTGCGCGTGGGATCTGGCAATGTATGCCTCGCCGTGGGTCCTGACAATGGCAGCGTAAAAAATGCCGCGCTGGCGTCGGAAAGCGCCGAACGTGTTCGTCCTTGCAGCGAACCGATGACCATGACCCCGGGAGAATCAACATGTATGCCGCTACTGCCGCGCCGTCCAGGGATCGCGAACTCGTCCTGACCCGCATCATCGATGCCCCTCGCGAGAAGCTATTCGCGGCCTGGACGCAGCCCGAACTGCTCAAGCAATGGTTCGCCCCCCTGCCGTACACGACGCCGCGTGTCGAAATCGACCTGCGTGCGGGCGGTTCCAGCCTGGTGGTCATGCGCGACCCCAGCGGCCGGGAATTTCCCAATCGCGGCGTTTATCTCGAAGTGGTGCCGAATGAACGGCTGGTATTTACGGATGCGTTTACGAGCGCTTGGCAGCCATCGGAGAAACCGTTCATGACGGGTGTACTGACCTTCGAGAACCACAGTGGGAAGACCAAGTACACGGCTCGCGTGCGGCACTGGACGGTCGCGGATCGGGAGGCGCACGAGAAAATGGGATTTTACGAGGGATGGGGAAAATGCACGGATCAGCTGGCGGCGTTGGTGGCGCGGATTTGAGTTGGGCAGCTTATCTTGCTTCGCGGGCGCCTTAGGCGCCCGCGAAGCAAAAGACGCCCTTACTTCCCCACATCCGGCCGCGGATCCGACACGAACCCGTCGCGATTGGGCATCCTCACACGCGGCAGTGTTTTTGCGTTCAGAACCTGCTTCTCGCCGACGAGGTCATTGAGAAACAGCACATATGCCGACACCGCGTACACCTCGTCGTGCGTCAGAGTGCCGGGCCGGTTGAAGGGCATGGCGCGATTGACGTAGTCCCACAACGTCGTCGCATAGGGCCAGTAACTGCCCACCGTTCTTTTGGGCTTAGGCGTCGCGAGGGTGCCTTGGCCGCCCACCAACGCGGGCCCGTCCCCGCCATCGCCCACCGGCCCATGGCAAGAAGCACAGCGTTCCGCGAAAACCCGCTTGCCCTGTGCCGCCGTTCCCGATCCGGGCGGCAGGCCGTCGCCATCTGTCGTCACCATGACACTCAGGCCGCGCAGGTCTTCTTCGGTGGGCGCATGCCCCACACCGAGGCGCGCCGCATCTGCAAACGCAAATTGCCCGGAGCATAGCGCCACCGTTGTCACCGCAACGCGGGCCAAGCGGCTAGACCTCCACATTGGTCACGTTCCCATCGGCGGCCACTTTCCACAGCTTGATGCCGTTATAGTGAAAGCCAGAATTCACTCCGCGCACGGCGATGAGCGACTCGCGCGAAGGCTGCTCGTAACCGGTCGCATCGGTACAGCGCGAGGCGATGACAGCTTCGCGCCCATCCCATTTCCACGGCATGCGAAAGCGCACGAACGCCAACGGCAACACAGGCTCCTGCAAGCGGGCCGGCTGCCAGTTGCGACCACCATCCGTGGTGATGTCGACTCGCTCGACCTTGCCGCGACCCGACCAGGCAAGGCCCGTCAACTCGTACTGGCCGGGCCCCGGCAGGTTCTGTCCGCCCGACGGATAAGTGATGACCGACTTCGCTTCCATCGCGAAAGTAAACTGCCGCGCTTTGCCATCGGGCATCAGGTCGGTGTACTTGGAAGTCTCATCGCGGCTCTGGTAGGGCCGATCGGTGACGACGATTCGCTGCAGCCATTTCACATGCGTTGCGCCTTCCCAGCCCGGCAGCAGCAGTCGCAACGGGTAGCCCTGTTCGGGACGGATCGATTCGCCGTTCTGGCCGTACGCGAGGATCATGTCGTCCAGCGCTTTCGCGAGCGGGATACTGCGCTGATACCTGCCTGCATCCGCGCCCTCGGCAATGATCCAGGATGCGCCCGGCTTCACACCGACTTCTTCGAGCAGTAATCGCAGCGCTACTCCCGTCCACTCGCTGCAGCTCGCTAAACCATGACTACGCTGAACGGTGGCGCCAGTCGTGGCAGCCCATTCGCTACCGCTGTTGCCGCCGCATTCCACCAGCAGGATGCGCGATAGCGAAGGCAGTCGCTTGATCTCGGCGACGGTGAGTTGCAGCGGCCGCTCGACCATTCCCTGGATGACCAGCCGATGCGTGGCGGGATCGATGTTCGGAATGCCGGCGTGATGGCGTTCGTAGTGCAAGGAAGAAGGCGTGATGATGCCGTTGGAGTCGGCAAGGGGCGAGAAACTGGAACCCGCTTCGGGTGTTTTAGACTCGCGTCGCCAGCGCACCGCTTTCTCGAACGGCGAGCGCTCGCCGTAAGGACCCAACGGCCTTCCCAGATCGCGTGCGGATGCTTCGCCCCGCGCCAGCAGTCCGCCTGCCATCGCTGCGCCCATCTGCAATATGCGCCGCCGTTTCATGGATGCAACCTGGTCGAAGCCCCGAGCGTCGAATGCACGTAGTCATTCAGACGGCGAAGGCAACTTGCACCCTACCGGCGCCGGCCTCGCCCCGGCGTGACACAATTGCCTGCAAATCACCGGAGACTAACCATGCTGGACAAGATCAAGGACCTCAGTGCGCAGGTCGCAACTAAGGCCGGCGATGCGGTCGATGGCATCACGCTCACGGTCAAGGAAGGCGTCGGTTCGCTGGCAAGCAGTGCCGGCACGATGACCGGCGCCCTGAACGAAAAAGCCGTGCGAGCCTCGACGGCGCAGATGTGCAGGATTCTCGAAATCGCCATGCAGGAGCTCGACAATCGGCCGATGTCGAACCGGCGCGTGACGCTGACAGCAACGGTCAACATCGGGATCGCGGCGTTGGAAATGCAGATCCATCGCGACCCGCCGCCAAGTGACGCCGAACCCGCAGCGGTGACTTTGCCGACGGTTGCCTGATATTCCACGCGGCGTGGCAACTCGACTTGCTCGCGCTGCGCCGGAATGCTATCTATACGGCTCCATTCCACGCGAAGACAGGAGGGCCCACGGATGAACGCATCGCTCATGCACCCTCCGTTCACTGCAATTACCGGGGCCTGAAGGCCTCCAGGCGCGAACGACGCGCCGCTTGCAGTTCCGCTCACCTTCGCACGAGGCAGGCGCGTTGCGCGCCGAAATATCATGACTTCATCTCGAGCCAAGGGCACCCAGGCCCTTCGCAGCGCTTTAGCTTTCACTTTCAGCCATTGGGCGCGACACCGCTTTCTGGTAGGCGCCATCGTGCTGTCGATGTCACTGGCGACCGTGACTGAAATTTTCGTGCCGCTGTTCGCCGGTAAGCTCGTCGACGCGCTGAGCCAGGGGCCTGGCGCCGCCGAGGCGGCCGTTCGTGCACTCGTTGCGATGGCAGCGCTCGGGTTGACCATGGTCGGCTTGCGTCACATCGCGTGGTGCAGCGTCGTGCCGCTGACGCTGCGTATCATGAGCAATGTCGCGAGCGGCGCATTCCATCGTGTGCAGCGCTTCTCCACCGATTGGCATGCGAACAGTTTCGCCGGCTCCGTGGTTCGCAAGATCACGCGCGGCATGTGGGCACTGGACTCGCTGAATGACGTGCTGCTGCTCATGCTGCTGCCATCGATGATCGTGCTGGTCGGGACGATGCTGCTGCTCGGCCAGCATTGGCCGGTGATGGGCGTGGTCATGGCGGTGGGTG
Source organism: Steroidobacteraceae bacterium (assembly GCA_040509875.1). Taxonomy (GTDB): domain Bacteria; phylum Pseudomonadota; class Gammaproteobacteria; order Steroidobacterales; family Steroidobacteraceae; genus Steroidobacter. The sequence goes on from JBEVKB010000014.1 coordinate 33,216, forward strand.
CGATTGCCTATGTCGCGCTCACGGTTGCTCTCGCGACAAAAGTAATCGCTCCCGCATCGCGTCTTTCGAATGCGCTCGATACCCGCATTGGCGGAGTACTTTCCGACGCGCTCGGCGCTAACGCAGTGGTGAAAGCGTTCGGCGCCGAAGATCGCGAGGATGCACGGCTCGCACGGGTCGTGGACAAGTGGTCTCGGCGCACGCGTCGTACCTGGATGCGCCACACCTACAGCGGCATAGGCCAACTCACATTGCTGTGGGTCATGCGTACCGCCGTGACGGCGACAGCACTGTGGCTCTGGTGGAAAGGTCGCGCGACGCCCGGCGAGATCACCTACGTCCTGACCAGCTATTTCGTCGTGCATGGTTACCTGCGCGATATCGGTCAGCATGTAAATCATCTGCAGCGTGCAGTGAACGAGATGGAAGAGCTGGTTCGCCTCTACGACGAACCGTACGGCGTGCGCGATCTGCCAGACGCCCGGCCGCTGCGCATCGTCAAGGGCGAGGTGCGTTTCGATCACGTGACGTTCCGCTACGCCGCCCGCGACGTGCCGTTGTTTCGCGATCTGGATGTGCGCATTGCCGCCGGCGAGCGGGTCGGCCTGGTCGGCCATTCGGGCTCGGGCAAGACCACGTTCGTGAAACTGATTCAACGCCTCTATGACGTGGGCAGCGGCCGCGTATTGATCGACGACCAGAATGTGTCGCACGCGACGCAGGCGTCGTTGCGCTCGCAGATCGCCATCGTGCAGCAGGAGCCCGTCCTGTTTCATCGCAGCCTCGCGGAGAACATTGCCTATGCGAAACCCGACGCGACACTGGCGCAGGTCGAACGGGCGGCGCGCTTGGCCAATGCTCATGAGTTCATCGCGCGACTGCCGCGTGGCTACCAGACGCTGGTCGGCGAACGCGGCGTGAAGCTTTCGGGAGGCGAACGCCAGCGCGTCGCTCTGGCCCGTGCATTCCTCGCCGATGCGCCCATCCTGATCCTGGACGAGGCGACATCGAGTCTGGATTCGGAATCCGAAGCGCTCATCCAGCAGGCGATGGACCGACTCATGGCGGGACGAACGTCCATCATCATCGCGCACCGCCTGTCGACGGTGCGCACCATGGATCGCATTCTCGTATTCGATCGTGGCCGCATCATCGAGGAGGGCAACCACGAGGCGCTGCTGCGTCGGCCGCGTGGGCTCTATCGGCGGTTGTTCGATCGGCAGTCGGGAACGATCGGAGTGGGGGCAGCGCTGGTGGAGTAGGGATCTATTCTTACCTTCCTCCCCCGGCGACCGGGGGAGGAAGGTAAGAAGGGCGACGTTCGCTCAAGGCTCGCCCTTCAACGGCCCGAACGCCGCTGGTGGCGTGCGATGCTTGGTCGCGCTCACATACGCCGATGCAATCTTGAACAGTGTCGGTTCACCGAACGGCCGCGCGACGAAATCGATACCTACGGGAAGTTTGGCTGCGATCGGGCCAACCAATCGTGACGGCTCAGGCGGCGTCCCTTCTCCACCGACGGCGGCACTGGCCGGCAGCGGCGGAGCATTCGGATCGCGCACGCGATCGTAAACTTGCGTGGTGAAGCCGGCAGGCACGGTGATCGCAGGGAATCCCTGCGCGCCGAGCAAGGTCCAGCCCAGCGGCGAACGTCCGTTGACGGTGGGTTCCTGCGGGGCATCTAGTTTGCTCGGCGGGATGTTGGTCATCGGGTAGGTGAGCGCATCCAGCTGCTGCTCTTCCATGCACTGGAGAATCAGTTGCTGGACGGCGAAGCGCCGCTGCATGCGTTCGGCGGTGTTGAGTTCCATCGCCTTCTCGGCAGTCTCACGCGTTTTCTTCCGGTCGGGGAAATGCGGATCGTTGTAGAACGTCGCCTTCGAGATGAGATCGGCGTTGCTGCGGATATTCGGATCGCCGCGCTCACGCAGATAGACATTGATCATGTACTTGCCTTCGCCGACAGCCTGGGCGCGATCGAAGTCGCGCAGGGTCACGCTGTCAGGCACCAGCGAGGGATCCATTGCCATGTCGACGAGCGTCGCCGTGTGGTCGTTGGTCGGCTTGCCGCTGGCATCGACGGGAAACTTCGCGGGGAAGCGCTTGGTGAACAGCCGGTTGTCGACGCCGGGCGCGTATTTCTTGAAGCACGCAGTGAACAGCGCGCCGCCCGGACCCGGGTCGACGATGGTGGCGCCCAGTTTGCGCAGCTCATCCACTTCGCGTTCGACGATATCGATGGTCTCGGCATCGGCGACGGTGAACAGTTTCTTGTCCATGTATTCGCGCACGACGCCGATGCGCACGCCGTCGAGTTTCTTCGCCGTGGCGTAGGTGGGATAGGGCTGCGGCGGCTTGCGGCCTACGCTGAACACCGTGAGCGGGTCTTTCGGATCGTAGCCGGCATAGACGTCGAACACCTTGGCCGTATCTTCGACAGTGCGGCAGATGGGACCGGTGCGAGTGTTCATGCCTGCGCCGATCATGCCGTCGCGACTGACGAGTTCCTGGGTGGGCGAGATGCCGACGGTGTTGTTCGCGGTGGCCGGCCAACGTATCGACGGACCGGTTTCTTCGGCGATGGCGCAAGTCACCAGGTTGGCGGCGACCGAGGTAGCGGAGCCCGCGCTCGACATGCCCGGTACACGCTCGGTGTCATATGGATTGCAGAACGTGCCGCCGAAAGAACTGCGCGAGCCGTTCGATGCGTATTCGGCGAGATTGGACTTGGCGAGCACGATGGCGCCGGCATCCCGCAGTCGCTTCACGAAGGTGGCGTCATCGGGTGGCCGGTCGTTGAAGTACTGTGCATCGGCGCCTGAAGTGGTACGCATGTCGAACGTGTCGTACTGATCCTTGAACGACATCACCACGCCGTGCAACGGCCCCACGAGCTTGCCGGTGCGCGCGAATTCACGATCGTGCGCGACTGCGACTTCGAGTGCGTCGGGCATTTTCGGATCGTCATCGATCAGGTCCGTCATGCTGCGCGCCTTGCGAGCGTCGAAGCCAAGTGCCTTGCGCGTGGCGGGACGCAGGTTCAACGTCGACAGCGCATTGAGCTGGCCGGCATTCGCAATGGTCTGGATGGGTCCGAGCATTCCCTTAGGCTCTTTGACGCAGGTGCCGTTATAAGCCTTGATACGCGCGAGATAGAGGCGCACTAGTTGTTCGGTGGTGATCTGCTTGCCGGTGAGCGCCGCCTGGATGTCGGCGATGGTGGCTTCCTGCAGATGGAATTTCTCGGCGGCACTGGCGGTCGAGAAACAGGCAAGCGCCACGCAGGCCATCGCAGCCAGTGAAATTGAGTGTTTCATCCGGACTCGGACGGAACAACGGCGACTTACCCTACTCAGCGCAGGCGATCGGCCGCCAAATCTTCGCGCTGGATGACAACGCCCCGCAGGATGACCTTGTCGATCTGGCTCCAGGCCCGCACCGACAGCAACGGATCGGCGTTCAACAACAGCAGGTTGGCTATCTTGCCTACCTCCACGCTGCCGTAATCTCGTTCGAGTCGAAACTGGCGCGCGTTGTTGATCGTGCCCGCCTGTGCGATGGCTGCCAGCGACACTCCGGACTGCGCCATTGCACGCATCTCCCGATACGTGTCGTATCCCGGCTGGTTACCGTACGTCGGAGCCGAAGGCGTATCGCTGCCGAGCAGGAGCGGATAGCCCGCATCGAACATCTGCTTCACCACGCGCATGCCCTGTTCGCCGATGCGAAACTGGCTCTGCATGATCTTCTCGTCTGGCGCCCCGTTGAATGCACTCCGCATTTGCTTCTTGAAGAATTGGCCCGCATCGCTGCGATACCAGGCAAGAACATCGGCGGGCACGACTTTCGCGTAAACGGGATCCAGCAGCGTGTCGTGTCGAAACAGATCGGCGGTGCCATAGAGCACGCGCAATGTAGGTTGGAAACCGATGCGGCGCTCGCGCACGGTACGCAGGTGCTCAGCAATCTGCGGCGGAATGCCGGCCTTCGCGCTGAGCCCATCCCAGTTCCACAAGCCATGGGCCAGAACATCGGCTCCACCGGCCACGGCAATCCGCTGCATGCCCAAAGCATTCGCGTGCGCCAGCACCAGCAACCCCTTCCTGTGGGCTGCGGCTGTGACCTGCTTGAGCGTGCTTTCGCTCAACGGCGGCCATTCTGTGCTTTCGCCAAAGCCGTCTTCTATGAACACCTTCACGCAACGCGCCCCGCTCTTCGCGATGCGCTCGACGACGGCCTCCGGCGTGTGTTCGGCCGCTGCCTCTCCCGCGGGCACCGGATGCTGGCCCGCATTGGCCGGCTCGAAGATCCAATCGGGCATGACGCGATAGCGAATACCTGGATCGAGAAATACCGAGGGATAACCATCCAGCACCGGGGCCGCGCCACAGCGGAACAGGTCGGGCCGTTGCGGCTGCGCTTCGTACGTCGCGATGGTCTCGGGATAATTGCTCGGATCGAGCAACTGCGTTACGCCGAAATATAGATAGCTACGCGGTTGCTGGCGCAGAAAGCTCGCTCGCAGTGCTGCGACTTCCATATCGCTGTTCGTGTACGGCACGCCGGCCGGGTCGCTGACATGCACATGCGAGTCCATCAAGCCGGGCGTGAGAAATTTGCCGCGCGCATTCAGGCGCTGCCCGCCGGTCGAGATGGGCTGCTCGCTGATCGTGACGATGCGTCCGTCGCGAATCAGAACGTTGCGTACGCCGACGATACGCGCGGGCTCGACCGAGAGCAGGCTCGCACCTTCGATTAGAAGATCGGTGCCCCACGCGGAAGACAGCCACAGGAACAGGCCAAGACAACCGATACCGCGGAGGACCGAAGTGACGTGCTGCATTCCATGAGCTTCGTGGGGCGCAGCGGTCAGTGTAGTCCCGTCACTCGCGCCACTCCACCCTCGCGCCAAGCGACTGCAGGTTCTCTACGAACTTAGGATGCGCCCGCTGGATCGGCGCGGCGTTGTTGATGACGGATTCGCCATCGATGCTCGCCGCCACCATGAGCAGCGCGATGGCCACGCGAATGATGTACGGACTCTCGACTTCGGCGGCGGCGAGCGGCTTGCCGCCGAACGTGATGAGTCTATGCGGATCGGCGAGAAACACATGCGCGCCGAATTTGGAAAGCTCCACCGACCAGCCCATGGCGCCGTCGTAGACCTTGTTCCAGTACATCATGTTGCCTTCCGCCACCACGCCCAGCGCAATGAATATGGGCAGCAGGTCGACAGGCAGGTAGGGCCATGGCGCCGCTTCGATTTTCGGCAGCACGCTCGGAGTGAATGTGTCCTGCACTTTCAGCCGCGACGCGCGCACGCTCGACCAGCCATCCCGATGGACGATCTCGGCGCCGAGCTTGGCGAAGGTCTTGTCGATGAGCGGAAACTGTTCCGGCGAACGATTGCGGACGCTGACCTCGCCGCCGGTGATTGCGCCGAGCGCGAGGAATGTCGCGGTCTCGTGGAAGTCTTCCTCGAATTGATGATCGCCGCTGATCAACTCACTCACGCCGTGAATGATGAGACGCGATGTGCCTATCCCCTCGATCCGTGCACCGAGGTGCACCAGGTAGCGGCAGAACTCCTGGACGTGAGGTTCGCACGCTGCATTGGTCAGCACCGACGTTCCTTCGGCCAGCGCGGCACACAGCACGAAGTTTTCAGTCGTCGTCACCGAGGCATAGTCGAGCCAATGCTGGATTGCCGGCATGGGCCGCGGCCGGCGAATGATCAACGCAGCGTGTCGCCTCTCGATCTCGCTACCGAACTTGCGCAGCAGTTCGATGTGCGGGTCGATCTCGCGCGCGCCAAGCGTGCAGCCTTTCACATCGTTTTCGATGCGCGCGGCGCCGAACCTTGTCAGCAACGGCGGCACTAGCAGGATCGACGAACGCATTTCGCGCGGCAGTTGCTGCACTTCGGGATCGAACGCGGTCCTGCGATGATGCAGGTCGAGCGTGCCGGTGCGCGTATTCAGTTCGACATCGCTGCCCAGCTTGCGGAACAGCTCCAGGATCTTCGACACATCGGTGATATCGGGAACGCCGCGCAGGCGTTGCGGATGCTCGGATAACAATGTCGCGCACAGGATGGGCAACACGGCGTTCTTGTTCGCCGAGGGAACGATCGAGCCCCGCAGCGGACGCCCGCCATGCACTACCAGATTTGTCATATGTCCCTCCTTCACTGCCTGCCGAGCGCCGGATTCCTGCGGATCCGGCGCGACACCCAGTTGAAGGGACAAATGTGGCGAAATTGAGGCGGGATGAATTATTCGCCGCGGCTCTACCTGCACACGCAGCTCATCCCGCCCTATTGGTCGGCCAATGGCGAGACAGCACCGATTCGCGTACTCGACGTC
>JBEVKB010000015.1:0-20924 GCA_040509875.1 Steroidobacteraceae bacterium
TGCGTCCGTGGCGGGCGAACATATAAATGGCCATGGGGATGGCCGGCAAGCTGCCGAGCGTGTGAATCCAGCCCAAAGAAGAGATTCCAAACATTTCGATGATCCTGTCTGCGTTGTATGGTGTGCATAGCCGCTCGCTGCCAGCGTCAGCTGCGAGAAGCTCCTCATGAGCGTCGAGGAACGCTATATTCCGCGGGTGGTAAATTAACGGGAGACCGCCGGAATCGACATGATGGAATCGCTGGAAGACTTGATCGTTCGTCCGAAACTGCAGCTCGAGGGCCTGGCGACGGGAGACCTGTTGTCGCAGGTCCTGGCGCAGATCCGCCTTACCGGAGATCGAGTGTACTCGTCCCGACTGCAGGTCAAGGAGCGCGTGGCGTTGGATGCGCGAGCGGCGCACATTTGCGTGCTAAAGGAAGGACGCTTGAAAGTCGCAAGCGCCGGCGAGAGTCCGGCGACCATCGAATCGGGCGATCTCATCCTGCTGCCGCGCGACCCGGTGGGACTGCGGATCACGGCGATCGGCGGGCCTGCTACGTTGATTATTTGCCGCTTCTGGTTCGATGCCAGCAGCCTGCATGCGATGCTCTTCGCTCTACCCTGGCTGATTCACATCAAGCGAGCGGACGGTGCGGGTTGGCTCGACGGTATCGTCCATTTCATGCTGCTCGAAGCCGACGACGTACAGCCGGGCGGGGCGTTGATGATCTCGCGCCTGATCGATCTCATCGTCATTCGTACCCTGCGTACTTGGGTTCATCAGGGCCGCGCGTCGGGATGGCTTGGCGGGATTTCCGATCCGAGAGTGGCGCGTGCCTTGAGAACGATTCACGAGCACCCGCGACAGCGATGGAGCATCGAGGCGCTTGCCAAGGTTGCCCGGATGTCACGGTCGAGTTTCTGCGAGCGATTCACCACGCTCGTAGGACGCTCGCCGTTGCGCTACCACAATGAGTGGCGTTTGAGACTGGCGCGGGACATGCTGTCGAAGCGCAGCGCTCGCGTTGGCGAAATCGGCATTGCGATCGGTTACGAGTCGGAGGCTGCATTCAGCCGTGCCTACAAGGTGTTCTTTGGACACTCCCCGCGCGACGACTACAAGTCCTTTCCTTCTACCTCTTCCCTTGCGGGAGAGGTGGCGCGCAGCGCCGGTGAAGGGTCCTCGCGCCTAAGGCACACGCGAAGCGAAACTTCCTCATGACTCAGATTTGTACACGTGCCGGATCCAGGAGTCTCAATGCCTGAGCACCGAATCTTCTCTACGAAATTTGCGAGCGTCTACCCGCTCTATGTTCAAAAGGCTGAGCGCAAGGGACGCACGAAGGAGGAAGTCGATCGCATCATTTCATGGTTGACCGGATACAGCGAAGCGGGCTTGCAGCGTCAGCTACAAAAAGAAAGCGACTTCAGGACATTCTTCGAGCAGGCGCCGGCCATCAATCCAGATTGCTCGTCGATCAAGGGTGTGGTCTGTGGCGTTCGCGTGGAAGAAGTGGCGGATCCGCTGATGCAGAAAATACGCTACCTGGACAAGCTGATCGACGAACTCGCCAGGGGCAAGTCGATGGAGAAAATCCTGCGGACATGAGGCAGCTCTATGAGAGCGATACTTTTTGCTGTCCGCTCGATTGATTTCGGCCCGAAGGGCGCGAAGCCATACAGTAATCCCAGGTATCCGCTGTCGTTCTTCAGCATGGCAGCGTCACCCAACAAGCGGTTGCAACGGAGCGCGCCCGGACGCGCTCCGGTTTGACGTCCAGCATCTACTTAACACTCCATCGCTCGCGCGGCTGCCGGCACCAATGGCGCAAGTCGAGCTTGCATGTCGTGTATGACAATCTTGTGCATGGCGCTAACCACCAGATTGATGAAGAACCGAGGAACGAGCAGGGCCGGCCCGTGCAGTTGATAGCGCGTCAGCATGTGAACCGAGCACGTGCCATCATCGTGCGATTCAATCTGGATCGTTCCTCCCCGCAAGCTGATCCTGCCGGCGTAGCGAATCGTCTGTTCGATGATGTCGAAGTCGATGCGTTTGCCGTTGGCGATGTGCGCTATTTTTTTCGCGAGGTAGCCCCCGTCGCTGTACATGCAGCGCGAAACATCGCCGACGCGTCGGTACGCACCAGTCGTTCTGAGCGGAACAGGAAGCGTCATACGCAGCAGTAACGACGGCTGGGTGGCGATATGCTCGTAGAAACATACCTTTTCCCACGCTGCCTGTGCGTCGCACGACAATCGGCCGGACGTCGATACGACATGGATCTTGTGGCTCATTGTTGTTACCTCTGTAGATGGATGATTCATTGCTTGGCACCCGGAACGACGGCGCTGAACAGCGCCATGCAGCCAATCGGCTCGACGCGGCAGTCGATGAAGCGAGCCGAGAGCTCGCGCCGCAGATCGCTCAAGCGGTCGTTCGAGTTGTCGACGACCCGCAGGCGATTGAGGAATCGATGCATCATGCGACTGCGCCTGTTGCGTGGGACGCAGTCGCTGACGAGGCTGTAGCCGAAAATTTTCGTGCCGCTCCTGGCTAGTGTCGCGACCCTGTCGAAAGCCCTGCCTTTCTGCCGCAGGTCACCGGCAAGGCAGTGGAGGAGCCCGCCCATGGCGATCGAATCGAAGCTGCCTCCGGGGATTGCGGGAATGGGTCGCAGGACATCGCGAACGTATGTGGACGGTCGATAGCGAGAGAGACGCCGGGCGGTGTATTCGAGGCAGTTGGACTGCAGATCGATCAGGACCAGTCGCGGATGAGGCGACCCGAATCCGCAACGGTCGAGGCAGTAGCCGGTGCCTACACCAATGTCGGCATGATTGGCGGTCACATGCTGGCGGTAGTGGTTGACGAGGTCGTCCGGGTTGCAGCCCCAGGCGTACTTGAGGAACAGGTGCATGACCAGGCCGTCGTACACGCGAAGTCCGAACTTCGTGTAGGCCTTGATCGAGTCAGGTATGCGGTCGCGAGTCGATGCCATGGCTTCCCGGGTCGTTTGCGTGGTGCATTTGGTCCACGACCCGGAGATTCAGGTGCACGCACCTGCGCCAGCTTCCTTATTGATCAGTGCGGACCATGACGATTTCGGTGGCGTTGCCGATCAATGGCTTAGCTTCTTCCGGAAAGATCATTCAGGAACGCAAGAGCGGCTGCGACCCGTCTCCAACTGCGTCTTGCGATAGTCGCCCGGCGATTTGCCCGTCACTTCCTTGAAGGCGGCGTAGAAAGCCGACTGGGAGCGGAAACCCGTATCCATGCTGATCGAGAGGATGGACTGCGAGGGCGCCGAAATAAGTAAAGCCTTCGCGGCCTTTACGCGGCACTCCCTCACGTACCTCGCGAATCCCATCCCGAGCCGGGTATTGATGAGTTCGGATAGCTGGTGACTGGAGATTTCCACCTCGCCGGCGAGGGAAGAGAGGCTCAAGTTCTCATTCGCGTACGTCTTCGCCTCCGTCATGAGCCGTTCCAGTTTCTTCACGCAGGCTTCTACGTCGACATCCCGCAGCGTCGACGCTCCGTACTTGACGCGAGCGGCTTCGAACAGGTCGCCGATCAGGTCCGGGTTCGCGACCAGGGCGACGATGGTGATGGCGAACGCCAGGCCGATGGCGTTGCTATAGAAACCGTAGAAGTAGTCGTGGTCGATCCGGGGCAGGGCGAACCCGAGGCCGAGGACGATGATCGCGAACACGGACATCACGCCGAGATAGAAGAACTCGAACCGGAACTGCTTGCGCCGATCGCGCATGCCGTACACGACATATCCCAACCACAGCGAATTGCCCGCACCGAACGCAAACAGGATCGGCAGCGAAATATCCAGCCGCGCGATGAACAGTAGCAGGATCGGCAGGAGGTACGTCAGCTGGATCGGTCGAAACGGTTCGCCGGGCAGGATTGCCCAGCGCCCGAAGAAATAGAACATCGACGGAGCGACGAACAGGCCAAGCCGGTACGAGAAAGTCGCCAGCGGTTCGGGACCGCCCAGAAAATACTGCAGGTGTCCGATCTGGATCAGCGCCAGTGCGGCCAGGAGCGCCGCGCACGAACTGACCGAATAAACCGACTTGCCAGGAACATTGATGAGCAGCGCGTAAGCGAGAAACAGCAGTACGGCGCTGACGGCAGAGAAACCGGTGAAAGCAATGTTGGCCAGGGCGATCGGCGAGTAGGGGCTCATCGAGTGAACGGCGGTCCTGTGGTGGCTGCGACGACGATTGTGTCAAAACCATCGATTCAGTGGGCAGGATAGACGACTCGGACCGCCATCATGCCGGTGAAACGAATCAGGCGGGGTCGGATCACACGATGAAGGAATTGTTGAACCCTGACCGTCCCAGCCTTTCATTCAGGCCGCCGAGATTCAGACTGCCGACGCTGCCGGCGGCCACGGTGCGGAAAAAGTCGTCCGGCGCGCGCCCTACGATGCCGCGAAAGTCGTTGATCAAGTGCGACTGGTCGGTGAAGCCGCAGTGGCTTGCGATGTCGACCCAGGTCATTCCTCGCCGCCGCAAAGCCAGGACGTTGGCGATCCGCTGAATCTTCGAAAATTGCTTGGGACTCACTCCGAACGAATTACGGAATTGCCGCGACAATTGCCTCTGGCTGATGTTGAAGTGCGAAGCGATCTGCTGCACGGGGAGATGCGGGCGCTGTCGCAGATAAAGGGCTGTCCTCTGCACGACCGAGCTGGTTGGATCGGGCGACATCCGAGCGATCAGGAATGACTCGAACAAGGCGATGCGCTCGGAAGTCGTCGCCGCCTCCGCGAGCCGCTCCGTCAGTTCGCGGATGGCGGCAGGCGCGAACAGATCGTGGAGGTCCACTTCCGAGTCCTGCAATTCGCGCAGGGAAGGACGCAAAAGCAGCGGCAGCGCCTCGGGCTTGAAGCGGACTTTGATGGCACCGACAGGCCCCAATGCGCGGATGGTGGCGACCTCGGTCTGAATGCCGATGGCCATCTGACTGTAGGGCCCACGACTGAGCAACCGGTCGGAAATCATCGGTTCGCGATAATGCACTACGAATTGCGGGCAGATGCTCGGCAGCACCTGCCCTTTGAGCGAGCGAGCCAGCGTCCCATCGGCAAAGTCCCACTCCCAGAATCCCTCGACGAGTTGGGCGAGTCGTGCCGAGGGGCGGATCACTCGCGGCGCTGGGCTGTCCGGCATTTCTCTTCCTCGAGACGCATCGTGTTGGCGATTATTACATCGCGTAAGCTGCCTTCACAGTGTCCCGAATTTGCAATACGCTGCCGTGCGCGCTTGCTTACGATGCGCTATCGCTCAGGACCGAGCTTGCTATGGATTGGCTGATCATGTCCGATTTCCCGAGTTTCAATCGACGCTCCTTCATAGGTTCCGTCATCGGCGCTGCGCTCGTGGCGCAGTCCGGACTGTCTGTCGCCAATTCCGCCAAGGCTGCCGTCAATGACTCCTCGCCGCCCGACGAGTCGCTCGAGCGCACAGGGAGTCCAAAGCGCGTGGTCATTCTCGGGGCAGGATTGAGCGGCCTCACGGCGGGTTACGAGCTTTCCCGCGCCGGTCACGACGTGACGATTCTCGAAGGCAACAACAGGCCCGGTGGCCGTGTGCATACGCTTCGTGGCTTCCCCGATGACCACTATGCAGAGGCGGGCGCTGGCCGCATTCCCCCGAATCATGTCTGGACGCGCAAATATGCGGCGCACCTGGGATTGACGCTGGAACCGTTCGGTCCAACGGGGCTCGCACACGTTTATGTCGTCGGTGGCAAGCGGATCGTAGCGACGCCGCAGACCGATCTGCTTCCCTACTTCGATTTCACTCCCGCGGAGAAGCAGCTCGGAATTCCGGGAATGATGCAGAAGTATATAGGGGAGCCGATGCAGAGCTTCGTTGCTGCGGCGGACGACCTCTGGTCTGCCGACTGGCCTCCAGCTGCGCTGCGTGAATCCGATGGCAGCAGCTTTTTCGATTATCTTCGCAAGCGAGGCGCGTCGTCGGGTTTCGTGGAATTCTTTCAGATGGGCGCGATTCCGCGAGACATGTCGGCACTGACGATATTTCGAATGCTGGCCATGTCCGAGCTGCGAGAAGAGTCGAAGATTCGGGGTGGGAACGATCTGCTACCCAAGGCGCTCGCGGACAAGTTGTCCGGCAAGATCATCTACGGCGCACGTGTGTTGCAATTCGATCAGACCTCGTCGGGCACGAGCGTCAACTTCGAACGTAATGGCTCCCGCAGCCATTTGACGGCCGACTCGATTGTCTGTGCGCTGCCGTTTTCTGTTTTGCGGACGTTGCAGACCCCGAGCTTCTCGCCGTTGAAACGCACGGCGATTGCGCAGCTGAAGTACACCCAGGTGGTGAGGGTAGCGCTGCCGACCGCGACCCGGTTCTGGGAGCGTGAGCAGCTCAGCGGATTTGCCGACCTGGACACTTCCGCTTCCATCTGGAGTCCGACCTGGAATCAGCCCGGCGCGAGCGGAATTCTTCAGCTGTACCAGATGGGGCCGCTCGCGGCGCGACTCGATACCCTGTCCCCGACCGAGCGTCTGCAGTCGGCGAGTGCAACTGTCGCCAGTGCATTTCCGGGGCTGCAACCGGACTTCGATCGTAGCGTCGAATTTTCGTGGCAGCGGAACGAATGGTCGCGCGGCGCTTTCTCGGATCTGCAACCGGGTCAGCCGTTCGCATGGGGATCGGCCGTCGCACAGCCCGAGGGCAGAATCCATTTTGCAGGAGAGCACGCGTCGGCCTGTCCGGCCTGGATGCAGGGCGCGCTTTCTTCGGGCTATCGCGCGGCGCGAGAAGTTAATAGTGCTGACTATCGGCAGGGACGACGGGAGCGAATGGCGTCTTGAGATGCATTCGCTCGGCTTCAGAGACAGTGAATACATTCAGGAATGCTCGGCGGAGGGACTGTGCCGAACGCTGTTCCATCCGAGACTTGGTTCGTCGTCGACCTGCGCGCGGTCGACACGCCTACGAAGGATCGGCTGCGCAGCGCGGTGATCGACTCGGCGCGACGTGCTGCAGATGCAGAGCACGTCGGATTCCGGGTGGAGCACACTGTCCTGGAAGACTATGTTGACCGTTGCTCTGACGACGCACTGATACGAACCGACATCTCGCCTGCGCGCGCCGCCTGGCTTCAGGCGCGCTTGAATAATTGCAAATCGGTGGGGCCGTTTTCGTGCGTGGCATAGCCACTGCGTGAGCGCGCCACGTATCTGGCCACTTCAGGCCTTTCACGTCCGCTTGCGCGATCTACCTAGCTACGGCAAGCGGACGAATGATTCCTGTCGCGCCAGGGGCGGAACCGTTAATGGCGCGGCGCGTTCAGCGCGGGTGCAGACCGCACCGCAGGAGACTTCAGATGCCCAGAACCACACATCGCAGCACGAGCGGGACTAAGCTCTATGCCAAGCGAAAGAAGACAGGCGAGTTCAGCGATATCCAGACCTATAAAAGAGCCCATGGGGAGGATGTAAAACGTTCAAGCGCGGCGGAGCGTGCCGCCAAGAAAAAGACGGCGGCGAAGAAAACAGCCAAGAAGAAATCTGCGAAGAAGAAAACAACCGCAGTCGTGAAGCGAAAGACGACAGCGAAACGCTCCGTCAAGTAACTAAAAGTTTCGTCGAAGATGGCTTGCTCGCCGGGCTCTCTCGCTCGGCGCGCAAGCCATCCAGCCACTGTTCTTACGAAGTTTCCCTTTGCAGAGGTGCAGCGGTGGCTACGAAGCGTTCGAGAATTTCGCCCGCGCGATCGCGGTCCGCCACTTCCCGCCCGGTCACCGCAGGTGTCAGGCCACCGGCGTTCATCCCGCCGCAGCTGTGGCGCCGTTTTCTCCACGCTTGCGACCAATAAAGCGACGCCAGCGATGGAACAGCGGGGGGCTCTCTTCCGTATACCCTGCGCAAGACCCACTACAGCCCAGTGGAACTGCGGCCCGGCGCTCGATTTCCATTATCCACCAGGAGTCTGAATGCCCTCCAAGAGCAAATCGGCCAAGGCGAAGCTCACGCCCTGGTGGTTGGGTGAAGGCGAGGAAGAGTGCTCGCATTGCGGGCAGACCTATCATCTGGAGGTCGAATTCCGTTGCCCCGAATGCGACGGTCCGTCCTGCGCTCACTGCAGGAAGCAGCACGCCGAAGGCCATCACGTTTGCCCCGAATGCGCCGGCACGACCGCCGAGCCTGAATCCGTAGTCAAGGGTAAGTCACCGAAAGGTCGAACACATGGCAGCTAGGGCGATCTGGAAAGGCAGCATCGAACTCGGCAAGCACCAGGTTGCCGTGAAAATGTATTCGGCCGTGGAGGACCGGACCATTCACTTCCGCATGCTCCATCGCAAGGACGATGCTCCGGTGGAGCAACATATCGTGCGCAAGGACACGGGCAAGGATGTGGCGAAGGAGGACCTGCGCAAGGCCTTTGCGTTGAGCAAAGGCACGGCGGTGATATTGGAACCTGCCGATCTCGAAAAATTGATTCCGCCGCAGTCGCGCGACATCCATCTGTGCCGCTTCGTCGCGCCGTCTGTCGTTGGGGACCAATGGTACGACCGTCCTTATTATCTCGGGCCTGACGGGGATGACGAGAGTTACTTTGCGTTGGTACATGCGTTGGAGCGAAAGAAGGTCATCGGGATCGCTCGTTGGGTGATGCGCAAGAAGCAGTACGTCGGAGCGTTGAGCGAACTCAACGGCTACCTGGCACTGGCTACCTTGCGTCGTGCAGAGCAGGTTCTCAGCTTCTCGGGCATCGAGCCGGCGAAGACCGCCAAGCCACACGCGAACGAGCTCAAACTAGGCGAGCAACTGGTGTCATCCATTGCCGCCGATTTCGATCCGCAGCTATGGCAGAACGATTATCGCCAGCGCCTGACCAAGCTGATCGAAGCGAAGGCAAGGGGCGAGAAGCCCGCTCGACACGTCCCCAAGAAGGTCAAGCCGCAGGCCAGCCTCGCCGATAGCCTGCGAGCGAGTATTGCGGCGGCAAAGGAGAAGAAAGTTGCCTAAGCCTAAATCTCGCCGCGCCAAACAGCCTCGCGGCGCCAAGCCGGCCGTGGTGCCGGGCGGGGGGCCGTCCGTTCGTTCGTTCTGGTCGGGAACCATCACGTTTGGACTCGTGAGTATTCCCGTCGACCTGTTCTCGGCCGTGCGGCCGAGACAGACCGCGATGAAACTCGTCGATAAGTCAGGGCACGCCCTCGGCCGGCAGTATCACTGTTCCAAGGAAGGCACCAAGCTGGACGGAGACGATCTCGTCAGGGGGTATGAGACCGACGGCAAGATGGTGGAAATCACCGATGACGACTTCGCGTCGGTCGCTCCCGAGATGTCGAGCGATATCGAGCTGCGAAATTTCGTCCCCCTGGAGCAGATTCCTTCGCTGTATTTCCAGAAGCCCTATTTCCTGGCGCCCGCGGGAAAGTCCGCCAAGGCCTATCACTTGCTGGCGGCCACGATGGAAAGCACCGGACGAGTCGGCATCGGAAGTTTCGTGATGCGCGGACACGAGTATCTCGTGGCAATCGTTTCCGACAACGGCGTCATGCGCGCCGACACGTTGCGTTATGCGGACGAGGTTCGCACGCCGGAAAGCATCGGACTGCCGAAGCGCTCCAAAGGAGCAGCCAAGATGGCGGACCAGTTCGTCAAGGACATCGAAGCCTTGACCCGCACCGAACTCGACATCTCGGAATTGCAGGACAATGAAGCCCAGGCCTTACAGGAGCTGGTCAAGGAGAAACAGAAGAACAAAGCCAACGTGATCGAAGAGTCCGGTCTCGAGGAGGCGGATCCGGAGTCCGGCGACGGCGCGAAGATCATCGACCTGATGGCGGTACTGCGAAAGAGTCTGTCGAAGGGCGCGGTGGTTACCAATGCGCGGGGTGGAGCGCCTGTCGACCTGGCCGAACGCCGTGCTCAGAAGAAGGCCACCTCGACGAGGAAAGCGCCGAAAAAGAAGGCCGCTCGGAGCCCTGCGACCAAACGAGCGCGGAGTGGCTAGGCAAGTTCCTCGATAACAGGTCGAGCGGAATAGCGCTAGCACTGCCCCTTCACGGCGAGTACCTCCCCAACACTTGCGTAAACCCAGCGCGCTCCGGCTGAGCGTAGAAGCGGTTCGGCGAAGCCTCCGGAGAGAACGGCCAGAGTAGCGATTCCACATTTCGAAGCAGCAGTCACATCGTACGGCGTGTCGCCGATCGTGAGTGCCCGGTCGGGACGGACGCCTGCTGCTTTCTGAAGAGCCGCCGCGAAAATATCTCCCGCAGGCTTCGAATGTTCGACGTCGTCGGAACACGTCGAGGCTTCGATCAGATCCTCGATGCGCAGCAGGTCGATGTAGTGGTCGACTTCCCCGCGATTCGCGGAGGACGCAAGTACCGCTTTGATGCCCCGACCGTGCAGGTAGGCGACGAAATCGGTTGCGCGGCTGAAAGGCCGTACGTCATCGAGATACCGCGAACGAAAAATCTCATCGTGACCGCTGGCGATCATCTTGCTCTGTGCCTCGTTCGCCTGCGGGAGCAGAGAGGGGATGAGCTGGTCCGCACCCTTGCCGATTTGCTGTCGGATGACGGGCAAGGGGACCGCGTAGCCGAGACGTTGAAACGACTCGTCCCACGCCTTGGCATGAAATTCGTTGCTGTCGACAAGCGTCCCGTCGATATCCAGGAGTACGCACTGCACGTCACGAAAAATATCCGTCGTCATCGAACTGCGGCAACGTAGGCACGGCCGGGCCGGTAACGTGCTCTCATGGGGAGGACCCTCGAAGTGTGTGTGCGTATCGGCGCTGTCGGCCGTAGTACGACGACAATGCGATGCGAGACGTAAGGTTCCTTCGACTGGATGCTTGCGATCTATTTAGCCGAAGCCTCGCGATATGTTCTGTGCGCGCTTCATCCCGGTAACCGTGCTCTCTCGATCGAGTGACGATCCAGCGTCCAGCGGCCGCCACCCAGTGCGATCAACGGCAGGAGCAGGCCAACCCAGCTCAGGTGCGTGGGCCAGGCGTCCGGATAGACGAAAATTTCGATCACGCACGTCATGCCAAGCAGGGCGAACGCGGCAATCCGCGTAAACAAGCCGAGAACCAGGAGGATGGGGAATAAATGTTCAGAATAGGTGGCGATGTGTGCGGCTACGCTCGGCGACAGAAGCGGCAACGCGTACTCCGAGCTGAATAGCTCGTAGGTGGAGTCGGTGATGGTCAACAGGCCTTCGACCTTGGTGCGGCCCGAGACGAAGAACACGGCGGCAATGCCAAGTCGAGCAACCAGTAGCAGCAAGTCCTGCGGTAGCAGGACCGCTGCGAACAAGCATGCGCGTCGATAAAGTCGCATCAGCGATGACATGGATGCCTCCACGCGTTCGTAGCCAGGATTGCAGCACGTTCCATCGCTGCCCGCCGCGACGGACAGCGATGGAAGCGGGCAGGTTCAAGTCTTAGGCGTGAGCGAACCCATGCCCTTGGGTGTCTTGATAGCGGTGCAGGTTCCGGCTTTCACGAGCTTCCACGCATCGCCCTGGTAGTCGACCTTCGACGTACCGGCACAGCTCGTGCCGGCGCCCGCCTTGCAGTCGTTCTTTCCGGCAACGGCAACGCCGTAGCACTTCTCCGTCGCGGGCTTGTCTTCGTCGGCAGCGTGCGCCACGCTGGTTGCGACGGTGAGTGCGATCATGGCCGCCAAGGCTGCGGGTGTCTTTGGCATGAGGAAATCCTCCAATGGGTTGTCTCTCGCCCGATAGCGCTCGGCCATGGGCAGTGACCGCGGAGAGGTAATCGGGCCGGTCACGGCAACACATACGCGCGAACCCGTCGCCGCGTTACAGGGCGCATCGCATCACTATTCAATCCGCAATGCGGCGGATCAGCTGTAACCAATCGCTCCTGCGTCTCGTAGTAACAGCTGGAGAACACATGGCGGCAAGCGAGGATCAGCTAAAGACATTGATGTTGGGCGGGCTGGACGGCGACGCAGCCGCCCACGGCGCGTTGTTGCGTGCTTTGGTGCCGCTGTTGCGATCCTTTTATCGTCGGCGGTTGCGCGAGGCCGAGGGGGATGTCGACGACTTGATCCAGGAAACGTTGATTGCGATCCATACGCGACGCGCCACTTACGATCGCGACCGCCCCTTTACAGCCTGGCTGTATGTCGTCGCGCGGTATCGACTCATCGATCATGTCCGGCGTCGCAAGTCGTCGGTGGCGCTCGAGGATGTGGAGGCCGGCCTGGTGGCGGACGATGTAGAAGCCGTCGCGGCGGCGCAGATGGATCTCGACGCCTTGTTGGCGACGCTGTCGCCGAAGCAGGCTCGTGCAATCCTCGACACCCAGATCGAAGGCATGAGCGTCGCCGAGGCGGCGCAGGGTGCGGGCATCGGCGAGTCGGACGTAAAGATCTCGGTGCATCGGGGTCTGAAGGCCCTGGCCGCGCGGATCAGGGGATCACGACCATGAACACCGAACGGCTCATCGAATCCTTGAGCGCCGACGTGCCGCGAGTGTCGCGGCATGCGTTGGCGAAGCGCGTCGGCCTCGGCATTCTCGCCGGTGCCGTCGTTACTATGCTCGCCGTCGTTATCGTACTGGGCATCCGTCCGGACCTGCACCTGGCGATGCATGGCTTCTCCTTCTGGATGAAGTGGACTTACACCGTATCACTTGGGGCCGGCG
The DNA here is from genome assembly GCA_040509875.1 of Steroidobacteraceae bacterium. GTDB lineage: Bacteria > Pseudomonadota > Gammaproteobacteria > Steroidobacterales > Steroidobacteraceae > Steroidobacter. The sequence continues at coordinate 12,679 of JBEVKB010000015.1, forward strand.
CCTTGTACGCCGTCAGCCGATTGGCGCGTCCCACACCGGGCTCGCTGCGTGGCTTGTGGTTGCTTGCCATTCCTGTGCTCGTGTTGATCGGTGTCGGCATCGGTGAATTGGCGGCTACGCCGTCGCGCCAGTGGCTGGCGATGTGGCTGGGAACAAGCTGGATGGTGTGCCCGTGGCTGGTGCTGTCGCTCGCCATCCCTATTTTCCTGGGCTTGCTGTGGTCCTTCCGCAAGCTTGCTCCGATTCGCTTGCGAGCCGCGGGAGCTGCGGCAGGGCTCGCGGCGGGCGCCTGGGCAGCGACTATCTATTGCCTGCACTGCCCGGAATCCTCGGCCATCTTCGTGCTCACCTGGTACAGCCTGGGGATCGCGCTCGCGGCGGCTGCGGGCGCATGGCTCGGCCCACGCGTGCTGCGCTGGTAGCGTCATGTAACGATTGGATGGCCGCGGACGTATGGGAGAAGCCATTTCCGGCAAATCCACATCAAGGGGCAACTATGAAAGCTTCCAGAACCTCGCTCAGCTTCGCCGCCGCGGCTGCCGCTATTGCTATGTCAACCGCAACGATTCCGACGCTGGCCTCCGCGGCGGAGGCCAAGGACGCGAATCCGGTCCATTGTTATGGCGTCAACAGCTGCAAGGGCACGTCGGACTGCAAGACTGCCAAGAACGAATGCAAGGGCCAGAACGACTGCAAGGGTCATGGCTTCAAGGCGCTCACCGCACAGGCCTGCACGGCGCAGGGTGGCAGTCTCACCGAGAAGTGATCGCAACGGATCCGGCGTCCTTCACGCCGGATCCGATTTCAACCCGGAGTCGCCATGCCGACGGAACATCGATTCGGATTGGGCTTGCGCAAACCGCACTACAGCGACTTCCTCGAAAGCGATGCCGCCGTGCCGGTGGACTTCGTGGAAGTCATCTCAGAGAATTTCATGGTCGAGGGCGGCCGTCCGCTCGATGTCCTGCGACGCGTGCGGGAGCGACATCCAGTGGCGCTGCATGGCGTATCCATGTCCATCGGTTCGGCAGATGGGCTGCGGGATGATTATCTACAGCGCCTGCGAGCGCTCGTCGACGCAGTCGAGCCGCTGTTCGTCTCCGATCACCTGAGCTGGTCGCGCATCGGATGCTTCAATTCTCACGACCTGCTGCCGCTCCCTTATACGCAGGAGGCGCTCGATCTGGTCTGCGCGAATGTGGACCGAGCGCAGGACGTGCTGGGACGCACGCTGTTGATCGAAAATCCATCGAGCTACCTGGTGATGGCAGGCGAGATGACCGAGTGGGAATTCCTCGCTGCGCTGTGCGTCCGTACCGGCTGCGAACTGCTGCTCGACGTCAACAATATCTTCGTGAGTGCGAGCAATCACGGTTTCGATCCAGTCGCATACCTTGCGGGCATTCCGGTGGCGCGCGTCCGGCAGATACACCTCGCCGGCCACAGCCAGGGACGAGATCTACTGATCGATACGCATGATGCGCCTGTTCCCGATCCGGTTTGGGCTTTGTACGCGGCAGCCTTGGAGAGAACGGGTCCGGTGGCGACGATGATAGAGCGTGACGACGCCATCCCGCCCTTGGCCTGTCTACTCGAAGAACTCGACGTCGCGCGCGGTGTAGCGAGCAGGTATCTGCAGAGAGCCGCATGAGCCTGCTCGATCTGCAACAGGACTTCCGGCAATGGCTGACTGCCGAATCCAGCGGCATCGAATCGCGAGTCCATGCAAGTGCGGCACCTGGACTTGCCGTCTATCTGAACAACTATCGCGCGCAACTCATGGCCTGTCTCGCAGAGAGTTTCGCCGTCGTGGCATCCTGGATCGGCGCAGACGCATTCAGCGCCGCTGCCGCCGTACATATCGATCGCGTTCCTCCACACAGTTGGACGCTCGATGACTATGCATTGAATTTCCCCGAGACGCTGGCGACTCTCTATCCGGAAGATCCCGAAGTCGTCGACCTGGGACGCCTGGAATACGAGCTTGGGCTGGCGTTTACAGGCGCCGACTCCGCACCGGTGGATCCTGCAACGCTTGCCGGCATCGATTGGGACGCGGCCCGGATCTGCTTCGTGCCGACATTCAGATTGATCCAGGTTCGAACGAATGCCGCCGCGATCTGGTCAGCCATTCGAGCCGGCAACGCGACGCTGCCGCCACCCGTGCTTCCGGGGAATGGGACACTCGCCGTCTGGAGGCGCGAGTTCGCTCCAATGTTTCGTATGCTTGCGATAGATGAGGCAGAGGCGTTGAGCCGCCTGCGGGACGGAGCAAGTTTCGCAATGGTATGCGAAGGGTTGGTGCACCGCTTCACGGAAGAGCAGGGGCCGGCGATTGCCGGGGGATACCTGCGCTCGTGGCTGAACGATGGCTTGGTCGCTCGCATCGACGGATGAGTCACACTTCCCGTCGCTTCAGATAGAAGTTTTTGACGAAGCACGAGCTTCGTGTAAATCTGCGCATATAAATATTCGCATCGTCGCGCTGGAACGGAAAATCCGAGCGGGTCGCGGTCTTTTCAGGGACGTCAAAATGTTTTTTGCACACTCCTCTGTCGCGGGTCGGCCGTTACTAGTTGCCATCGCGGCCTCTGCCGCACTCTCTGGCTGCGGTGGCGGGGGAGGTGGGAATGCTGCTCCAGGTTCTACACAACCGCCGCCACCCACATCTGTAGAGCCTCCGCCGACGCCGCAACAGCCGCTGCCCCCGGCCGCGGAACCACCGAGAATCGTCGCCTGGTCGGGATTGGGAAGCTGGATCGTCCTCGACGGCGAAACGGTGACGCTGTCTGTGACAGCGATGGGCACTGCGCCAATCGGTTACCAGTGGTATCGAAATGGCGAGCCGATCGCCGGCGCTACGGAAAATAGCTTCACCCCTACGCTTGGGGTGGCCGATTCCGGTGTGAAGTTCACAGTGGTCGCTAGTAATTCGGCCGGCCAGGTGACCGTCGATGCGGCCACCGTGACCGTCAATTATCCATTCGCTCCACCGACGATCGCGGAGTCCCCGAGCACTCGAGCAGTCGCCGCGGGGCAGAGCGCCACGTTTTCGGTGAGCGCGCTCAGTCCCAGCCCGCTCAGCTATCAGTGGCGATTGAATGGCATCGACATCGTGGGCGCGACGGAGGCGACTTATACGACGCCGCCGCTCACCACGGGGTTGACCCGGATATATACCGTGGTGGTGAGGAATCGTTCGGGTTTCGTGGAGAGCGCGCCAGCGTTTGCCAATGTTTACGCAGCGCCGCCGCAGGTGACCGTCCAACCCATCGAACAGGATGTGCAAAGTTATCTCGTGGCGCTCGGCTCGTTGTCCGAAACCGCGGGCGACCAGATTGTCCCCGCGACAGGTAACGCAACGGTGACCGCATCGTCGCGCGAACGTCCCGATGAGTTGCCGGTCGAGTACGAAGCGAGGCTCGAGTTGAATCGGCTCGAGCATCCGCAGCTCTTCAGCGGTTCTTTCTCGACGCCGCAGTACTCGCTCTCTTTGACTCGTCACACAACGGGCACAGTCGCGGATTTCAACCTGGATCGATACGACGGCGTGCTGCCGGTGACGAGCGGCAGGAGTAGCGTTGGCATGGATATCCTCATCGCGCCGCGCAGCGGCTTCGAAGTGGGTATCGGCAATTGGAAGTCGATCGGCGGCACGCAATCGGGATTCTGGCCGGGCATCCCAGCGGCGAGAGGCAGCTTCGTCCTGGGTGAGCCCACCGACGCTGCCGAGATCCAGGATGTTGCTTCCGGCGCCTATGAAGGCTTCTCTCATGGCGGCTTGGAATTCGACGCGCTGTTCCTGTATCGATTCGAGGAATTCTCCTCCGCCGCGCACGTCACCTACGATGCGACCACGCACGCGCTAACGCTGACACTGGATGGCTTTGAAACGTACGAGGGCATTCTCGGCGCAACTAGCCTGAGCTCCGGCTGGCCGGCATTCGAAACAGACCCGACCAATCTGTTGAATGCCGGCGCGACGCTGTCGTGTGTCGCGACGATCGATCCAAGCACCAATGAGTTCTCCTGCCTGCTGTCTCGCGGCGGCGGCGATCCTTCGGGAACGTTCACCGGCAAGTTCTATGGACAGGGAGGTAATGAGATTGCCGGCACGTTTGCGTTGACGGGGTTGATCCGATTCAGCTTCGACGACGGCATGGTGGGCGCGGTAGTCGTCAAGCGTGGGCCGTGAAAACGATCGTCACGAACCGATCTGCCTGACGTATCGAGAGTCGCGTTCGAACACATAGGTCGCACGCGCCCGCCTTGGACCTCAGTCGGTGGCAGCGGCTGTAGGCATCGACAGAGTCACATACAGAAGAGACGCGAGCTCGATTCACTCGGGAAAACGCGGCAATCGGCGTCGCCGCAGCATTAGATCGTCGAGTCATCGACGTGCTGGCCGGACTTAGCATCCACCGCGGCATTCACCGCGCACCCTCGCAGCTACACGCGGACATTGATCCTCCAGTTCGTTTTGTCAGTCGCCCTGCATCGATCGGAACGACCCAATTCACAGTGCCTCCATCGAGTATGCCGTCCATATGCTGCAGTGCGCAGAATTTGCCGCGGTTCACGGTTTCGCTCCCACGCGATATGTAATCTGCACGCGACGTAACTCACGCGGCTCTTTCCAGAAGAATGAATTTCATAAAAATGAACAAGACAAACAACGTCGAATCTAGATCACAGATCGCGATTTCACAGCGTGCCCCGAGCATCGATTCTGTGAACGCCGTCATACGTCACCGCCTGCTCATAGGCTTTATCGCCGCGTTGGGCGCAATAGCCGTGCAGGCAGCGGCTCCGCAGAGCATGAAGTTGCCTATGCAGCCTCAGAAGGACTACTTCAGGGAGCACTGCTTCAAGCTCGAGCGTGGCCAGCAGCTTTCTTACGAGTTGAGCACCCGCTACCCGATCGAATTCAATCTGCATCACCATCCCGCGGATGGTGAGACTGTGTTTCCCGATCGGCTGCTCGTCAAGTCGCAGCACGCGAAGCAGATCGTCGCGGAGTCGGCCGGGTCGTACTGCTTCATGGCGACCAATCCGAATGACCAGGCCGGCGCATTCGAAATCGTCGTTAATTACAAAATCACCACGCAGTAAGCGTCCGGAATAAGCACGCACGCTGCGCATACGAAACGTCGGCCATCGAACGCCGCGCGCATCTCTTAGTCTCGATTTACCTCAAGGGTTTCATCATGTCAGTTATTCAGCTACACCGCCTTGCGGTTCCGCTCATGTTGTTGCTGTCGGCGCTGGCGCTTCCGCAAGCGGTGGAGGCTTCGCACTTCCGCGGTGGTTCCATCACCTGGCAGGCGTTGGACCTGGATGCAGACGGAGACAAGGATGACGTGCGGCTTACTGTGAAGACCGCGTGGAGAGCAGACAACATCAGCTCTGTCTCACTGACATCGACGCCAGCCCTCACGCTGACGAACGTCGGGGAGGAACCTCGCCTCTGCGTCGGCCCTGGCACTACCGTCACAGCTCCTGCAAATTGCAGCTCCCAATCAGGGACCGATTATGCGTTGACGACAACTACGTTCGAGGCAAGGAACCTCAATCCCAACCTCCATTACACGGTGGCGTTCACGGGCGGCGCACGCATCAGCAATCTGCAGAACAACGCCGACGGCAACTGGAACATCCAGACCACGATCTATCTGAAGGACGGCAATCTCGCGCCCAAGGTCGACCTGCCGATCATTCTCGAAGTTCCCAAGCTGAAGCTCGATGGAATGGGTGGCACGCAGCCACTGACGAACTGGACATTCGACATCAGCTCCAGCGATCCCAATGCGGACAAGTTGCGCTACCGCCTGGCGAATCAGAGCGAGCTTGGTTGCAGCACCGGCAGCTGCGGATATTCCAACCCTCCGGGTCTTTCGATCAATCCGAACACGGGCCTGTTGACGTGGACGAATTCCGGCAACCTGACTGCGGGTAACCTGTACAGCGCAGGCATCGTCGCCGAGGACGTCGATGCGGTCGGCGCCGCCAAGTCCAAGACGCACGTCGATTTCATCCTCTCGCTCATGAACAAGGCCGCGGTCGTGTTCGACCCGGTGGCGGACATCGATCCCGCGGGCCCGGCGTCGTTTCCCGAAACGCGCAATGTGCGAGTCGACAAAGGGTCTTCGTATACGTTCGATATAACGGCGAGCAACGTCGACACGACCAGCCTCGGCAGCCTGCAAGGCACCCTGGTCGAAGTTTCACCGAACAGGTTCACCTTCACTCCGGGCGCTACCGGTACCGGTTTGCAGCCGGGCTCATATCCGATCACGTTCCAACTCGCCGACACGACCAACACGCGCAGCGACACTTACCTGGTCATCAATTTCATCGTCCCGGATCCGGATGCGCCTCGAATCCTCAACATCGAAGGCGACCGCACCGTCTACAGCAATTCCGCGACGACTCCCGGCGACGCCGCGCAGCAGTTGGTCGATCAGTCCGTCGACGCGGTGGTACAGGATGACAACAGCACGCAGCTCAACGGCGGTTTCGTCCTGTTCAACGTCACCTTCACCGACGGTTCCTTTGAACGCCTCGGGATCGACTCCATCGGCGATGGCGCAGGACAGATCCGCTTCGATGGCACACAGGTGTACTACGAAGGCCAGCCGATCGGCACGATCGACCCGGCGCAGGATGGCGTCGGCCGCGCTCTTCGCGTCGACTTCACCAGTGCCAACGCAACGCTCGCGGCGGTCCAGGCGATGGTCCGCAGCCTCACGTACCAGGATACGTTCACGCTGCGCCCGGCGGGCGACCGTGCGCTATCCATCTACATCCAGGATGCGCAAGCCCACAGCAATGCCTACGACTTCTTCGTGAACGTGCAGCCGCATGTCACGGCGCCGCCGTCGAATACCGGCCCGCTGCAGGCGGCCAATCGTATCTCCGTCACCGAGGGCACGACCGCGGCGTTGAGCGATTCGAATATCAGCTTCGCCGATCCGGACGGCGACACGATCACGTTCACCGTCTCGAGCATCACGCACGGGCAGTTCGAACTCGTCGGCTTCGCGGGCACGCCCATCACCACGTTCACTCAGGAGGACGTGACGCTGGGCCGGATCGCATTCGCTCACGACGGCAGCGAAATCGAGCCGACTTATTCGCTCTCAGCTGATGACGGCACTGGCCACACGACTGGACCGAACGCAGGTGACATCACGTACTTCGGTACCGATAACCACAATCCCGTCATCTCCGGCACACCGGCGACCACTGTCTCGGAGCGTAGTGCGTACAACTTCACTCCGACTGCCAGCGATGGCGACGTGGGAATCGGCAGCCAGTTGACCTTCAGCATCACCAACAAGCCGAGCTGGGCGACCTTCAATACGACCACGGGCCAACTCAGCGGTACGCCGCCACGCGGTGCCGCCGGTACGTTTGCAAACATCGTCATCAGCGTGAGCGATGACGCCGGCCTGACCAAGGTCGACCTGGCTGCGTTCGCCATCAGCGTTACTGCAATCCTCGATGCCGATGGCGACGGTCTGCCCGACGTTGACGATCCGAACGACGCCAATGTCGATGCGGACGGCGACGGCATTCCGGATGGTGCAGACGTTGACGTCAACGGCGACGGCACACCTGACAATGGCACCGACAGCGATCACGACGGCATCAATGACGCCAGCGACGTCGACCAGGTCGGCGGCGGCGATGCCGATGGCGACGGAATCGCCGATGCATTCGATCCTTTCGACAACCGCGCGGATGACGATCACGACGGTCTGCCGAACGCAGTTGATCTGAACGACACGACCGCCGATATGGACGGCGATGGCATTCCCGACGGCGCGGACGTGGACGTTGACGGCAACGGCACAGCCGAGAACGGCCTCGACAGCGATGGCGACGGCATCAATAACCTCGCAGACGCCGACTCTCATCCCGGTGTAGCCGACACGGATGGCGATGGTGTGATCGACGCGTACGATCTGGATATCGACGGCGACGGCATCGACAACGCGTCTGAAGGAAGTGGCGATACCGATGGCGATGGCGTGCCCGACAACCGCGACATGGATGCGGACGGCGACGGCATTCCGGACATCGTGGAAGGCACGAGCGACTCGGATGGCGACGGCATTCCGAACTACCGCGACACCGACAGCGATAACGATGGAGTGCCTGATGCGCTCGAACTCGCCGGCTTGCATCTGGACACCGATGGTGACGGCATTGCCGATCGCTTCGATGTCGATCAGACCGGTGGC
>JBEVKB010000016.1:0-28090 GCA_040509875.1 Steroidobacteraceae bacterium
GGCAACGGCCGTGAACATGATCAGCATGACCACGCGCGGTTTGCCCAGCTCGTAGTAATCGCGCCAGCCGGCAATGGAGGAAGAAGTGGCGGTTTCCACTGACAAGCGTCACACCTTTGGCGATAGCAGGCTGGGGTAAGACGGACGATTGTACAGGCGCCCCCGGCTTCGCGGGCGGGTGCCTGTAAGCGCCGGATCTCTCGCGAAGCTCGCAAAGGTCGGAAAGACTGCGGTTCGCCATCCCCAAATCCGACCTAATTCTTAAACTTGGCGTGCTTTGCCAGCTTCGCGACAGATCCCGGCTCTTACTGCGGCTTGAGTGGCCAGGAATGCAGCAGCCGGTACAGCCGGACCAGCGCCAGCAGCAATAAGGCGGCTACCGCGTTGTGGGCCGTTGCCAGCGGCAGTGGCAGCGCCCGCATCACCATGACCGGGCCCAGGATGAGTTGGAGCAGCAGCACCAATCCCACCACCAGCGCTGCAACGCGCGCCTTGGGATTGGTGGCCAGCCGCCAGGTGGTGATGACCAGGAAACCGAGCACCACCGCGGTGAGCGCCGCGCCGAGACGATGAATGAAGTGAATCGCTACGCGCGCCGGATGATCCAGCACCCCGCCCTCGTAATCGATGCCCAGTCCGCGCCACAGGACGAACGCATCCTTGACGTCCATGGCCGGCCACATCGCGTTCTGGCAGGTAGGAAAATCCGGACACGCCAGCGCCGCGTAATTACTGCTGGTCCAGCCACCGAGAAAAATCTGCAGCGCCAGCATGGCAAGCCCAGCGGTGGCGATTCTGCGCAGCCGCAGATTGTCCGGACCGACAGCGCGTCGCTGCGGAGGAATGGCCAGCCATGCGAGCAGCGACAACGTGGTCAAGCCCCCGATCAGGTGCAGCACCACGATGAGAGGCTTGAGCAGCAGGGTCACGGTCCACATGCCCAGCAGTCCCTGCAATATCACCAGGCCCACCAACGCGACGGGCAGCTTTACCGGCTGATCGGGATCGCGCCAGTTCCAAATCGCCAGACCCGCCATCACCACGATCACCAGGCCAAGAGTGGACGCGAAGTAGCGGTGGACCATCTCCTTGAGGGCCTTGTGATACTCGAATGGCCGGTGCGGATTGGCGGCATTGATCGCATCGACGTTCTGCGCAGCCTGCTCGATGTTGAGGTGGCCGTAACAACCCGGCCAATCGGGACAGCCGAGGCCGGCCGCGCTCAACCGCACCCACGCACCGAGCACGACGACGATCAACGCGAGCAAGGCAGCCCCGCGCGCCACGCGACGAAACAGGTGCAGACGTTGCGCTTGTTGATCGGGGGTCATCTTCAGATCCTCAGCCGATGTGCGAGAGCCGCAACAGTTTCTTGAGATCGTCCAGCAATCCGCGCGGCGCAGCTGTCGGGGGATAGCTCATCATGAGGTTACCGAGCGGATCGACTATGTAAATACGCCCGCTGTGTTGCACCGGAGTCTCCCCCGTTTCGGGGAAGACACCCAGGAGCTGCTTGCCTGCCACATCGTCGCCGCGCAGCGTGACTAGCCCCGCGTGTTCTTTTTCGAGATACGTCTGATCGCAGCACTGCGCGGTGGCGACGAAAACGCGCTGTACGCGGCTCATGTCATCGCCGAGTGCGAGGCGCGTCTGGCGAATGAGCGTGAGGGCCTCGCGACAACGCGCGTCGCACTGACCATCGCCGATATAGATGAGCGTCCACTTGCCATGCAACAGCTTCGCATCGCTGGAGCCACCCTGGGCCAGCGGCAGCGCCAACTCAGGCAGCGGACGCGGCGGCGTCACCAGGTCGCCATGGTTGGTACTGCCGGGTGGGCGCCAGCCGTCGATGCCGTAGTAAAGAATGAACGCCGCCAGCAGCGGTGCGAAGAACATGCCGATCAGCAACCAGAGCGAGCGGCGGTTGTGAGTCCGGGTCATTTCAGCGGTGGTCATCGGGCGGCTTCCACTTTGAAACTCACTATCAGGTAGACGCAGAACATGGCGAAGGCCATGGCAAACCATTGCACGGCGTAAGCAATGTGCCGCGGCGGACCGACGCCGAAATCGGCACCCCAGGCGCGCTCGAAGCCCTGCGGTTCGGCGGCATCCAGCAGCAATATCCAGGCTTCCAGTTTGCGGCCCAGCGCTTGTTCGAGTTCCGCATGCCGCGGGAAACTGAGTACTCGCGGCCAGCTCGCATCGCTTGGCTGCACGACATTTTCGCCCATGCGCATGCCGGGTTGCGGCAGGTCGTCGAGGCGGCCGCTCGCTGCGCCGGGTTGCGAGCCGATGCTTATATCAGGCAACTGCGCGCGGGTGGCGCCCATCGGCAGCCAGCCGCGATCCACCAGCAGCCAACGATCGTTATCGATATGCATCGGCGTGAGAACGCGAAACCCCGCCTGCCCTGCCTTAGATGGCATGTTATCGAGCAGCACCTGGTGCTCGGCGTCGTAACTACCCTCGACGCGTACATGCTGATAACGACCGGGTTTGTTCGCATCGCCGGCGCGATAAGTCAGAGTCTGCAACTGGCCGCGTTCGAATTGATCCAGCAGCGCCTGCTTCTCATCGGCGCGATGCAGTTGCCAGTTACCCAGCCACACGCCGCCCACGACACCGACGATCGTCAGCAGGCTGCCGAAGACGGTCGGTCTGAATCGCCGGTTCTTGAAACGGATGGGCAAGATATACTGCAGGTGATCGACGTTTGGCTAAGCAGGTACTCGAGGACGGCGATCTCCCTTCATCGACAGCGCATCGACAACGAGTAGCTCATGCCCCTGATCAAGATTCTCATCGTGGCGTGCCTGCTCGGCATCGTCGCCAGCCTGTTCTCAGGCCTGTTCCACCTGGTCAGCGACAAGGGCCAGTCGAACCGGATGATCAATGCGCTGACAGTGCGTATCGTCCTGTCGGTCGCGCTGTTCGTGCTGCTGTTCGTCGCCTGGCGAATGGGGATGTTGCAGCCTCACGGCATCGGCCGCTGAACTCGCGAATCTACGTGGGCGGATGACAGGTCTCGCCATCCGCCCACTGGTACTGCTCAGAGCCAGTACACGAAAATAAACAGGCCCAGCCACACCACGTCGACGAAGTGCCAGTACCAGGCCACGCCTTCGAACGCGAAATGATGCGTCGGCGTGAAATGACCCTTCAAGCAGCGGAACCAGATCACCGTCAGCATGATGGCGCCGATGGTCACGTGCAGGCCGTGAAAGCCCGTCAGCATGAAGAACGTCGAACCGTACACGCCGCTCGACAGCTTCAGGTTCAGTTCGGTGTAGGCGTGGTGATATTCCTCGGCCTGCAGGCCGACGAAGATGAAGCCGAGGATGAAAGTCAGCGCCAGGAAGATGTTGAGGATCTTGCGGTTGCCGGCACGCAGCGCGTGATGCGCAATCGTGATGGTGACGCCTGAAGTCAGCAGCAGCGCAGTGTTGACGGCGGGCAGGCCGAAGGCGGGAACGACCTCGAAATCGCCGCCGACCTGGCCAGGACCGTTGCTCGGCCAGGCGCTCTCGTAGTCCTTCCACAGCAGGAACTTGGTGAACACCTTGACGCCCTCGCCGCCCAGCCAGGGAATCGAGTACTCGCGCGCGTACCACAGTGCCCCGAAGAACGCCGCGAAGAACATGACTTCGGAGAAGATGAACCACATCATGCCCATGCGGAAGGAACGATCCACCGCGTCGTTGAACAGGTGGTTCTCGCTCTCGTTGATCACGGTGCCGAACCAGCCGGCGAACATGAAGATCACCAGCAGGATACCCACCGAGAAAATCCACGGACCGGAGTTCACATGGTTCAGCCACAGCGCGCCGCCGCTGACGGCCGTGAACAGGGCAACCGAACCGATGATGGGCCACGGGCTGCCGTGCGGGACGTAATACTTCTCGCCGGGCGCGTGTGTCGTCGCGTGTGTCGTATGTGCGTGAGCCATAACCTTCGTTCTCTCAAAGCGATCAGTCAAAAAGCGCCCGGCGCGGCCCGGGAATAAACGTAAACCTTGAGCGTCAGCCGCTCGGCTTCACCAGCGCGGTCTGGGCGACCGCGGCTGTCGAGTCGTACATCGAATAGGCCAGCGTCAGCCGATCGATGTTCACCGGCAGCTTCGCGTCAACGCTGAAGCGCACGATGAGTTCGCGTTCCTCGTTCGCGCCAAAGGCCTGCGGCGTGAAACAGAAACATTCCGTCTTGCGAAAGAACGGCGTCGCCTGTCCCGGCGCGATGCTGGGCACTGCCTGCGCGACCACCGGCAGCGGCCGTAAATTCTTCGCGTAAAACTTGGCCTGGTACAGCTTCCCGGGTCGCAACTGCATCTGCGCGACTTCCGGACGGAATTCCCATTCACCCACCGATGTCGTCACCGACATCATCTCCAGCGTGAGCATGCGGCCGGTGGGCTCGGACTCGACGAATGCCGAAGCCTTTTCGAGCTGCCGGCGATCGCCATAACCGGTGATGTTGCAGATCACGCTGTACAGCGGCACCAACGCGAAACCGAAGGCAAAGCTGCCCGCAGCGAAGACCCAGAGTTGCCGGGTCAGGCTGCGATTGGCTTTGTCTAGGACCGCGTTTACGTTATCCACCATGATGATGCATCGGCTGCGTCTTTCATCCAGCCCGCAACACGCTCATCAGGATGAAGCCCGCATAGAACGCAAACGCCAGCAGCGACATCCACAGCGCGGAGCGCCGCACGCCGCTTTTACGTTCATCGGGTCGCATCGAAGCCGCCTGGACCGAAACAGCAGGTGAACTCACTTGACCTCAGGCGCCACTTCGAAGCTGTGATACGGCGGCGGCGAGCTCAACGTCCACTCCAGGCCCTGCGGCGTGCCGCTGTCCCAGACTTTGTCGGTGGCCTTGACGCCGCCGCGGATGGTCGAGATCACGATGTAGGCGAACATCAGCTGCGACAGGCCGAAGCCGAAAGCACCGATCGAGGACACCATGTTCCAGTCAGCGAACTGCGTGGAGTAATCCGGAATACGCCGCGGCATGCCGGCGAGGCCGAGGAAGTGCTGCGGGAAGAACAGGACGTTGACGAAAATGGTCGACAGCCAGAAATGCCAGGTGGCGAGTTTCATGTTGTACATGTGGCCGGTCCACTTAGGCAGCCAGTAGTACACGGCGGCCATGATCGAGAACACCGCGCCGGGCACCAGCACGTAGTGGAAATGCGCCACCACGAAGTAGGTATCGTGATACTGGAAGTCGGCCGGCACCATCGCGAGCATCAGGCCCGAGAAGCCGCCGATGGTGAACAGGAACAGGAAGGAGATGGCGAACAGCATGGGCGGCTCGAAACTGATCGAGCCCTTGAACATGGTCGCGGTCCAGTTGAACACCTTCACGCCGGTGGGCACCGAGATCAGCATGGTCGCGAGCATGAAGAACATCTGCCCGGCCAGCGGCATGCCTACCGTGAACATGTGGTGCGCCCACACGATGAACGACAGGAAGGCGATGGACGCGGTCGCGTAGACCATGGCGTCGTAGCCGAACAGCGGCTTGCGCGAGAACGTCGGGATGATCTCCGACACGATCCCGAACGCCGGCAGGATCATGATGTACACCTCGGGATGACCGAAGAACCAGAAGATGTGCTGGAACATCACCGGGTCGCCGCCGCCAGCTGCCTGGAAGAAGCTGGTGCCGAAGTAATGATCGGTGAGCAGCATGGTGACCGCGCCGGCGAGCACTGGCATCACGGCAACCAGCAGGTAAGCAGTGATCAGCCAGGTCCAGACGAACAGCGGCATCTTCAGCAGCGACATGCCGGGAGCGCGCATGTTCATGATGGTGACCACGACGTTGATCGCGCCCATGATCGACGAGGCGCCCATCAGGTGGACGGCGAAAATCAGCATCGGGAACGACGTGCCGTTCTGCAGGGACAACGGCGGATACATGGTCCAGCCACCGGCGGGCGCGCCACCGGGAACGAACAATGTCGCGAGCAGCATCGAGAAAGCGAACGGCAGGATCCAGAAACTGAAATTGTTCATGCGGGGCAGCGCCATGTCCGGCGCGCCGACCTGCAGGGGAATCATCCAGTTCGCGAGACCCACGAAGGCGGGCATGACCGCACCGAAGATCATGATCAGCGCGTGCATGGTGGTCATCGAATTGAAGAACTGCGGATCCACCAGCTGCAGGCCGGGCTGGAACAGTTCGGCGCGGATTACCATCGCCATCGTACCGCCGACGAAGAACATCGCCAGGCTGAACAGCATGTACATGGTGCCGATGTCTTTGTGGTTGGTCGCGAAGACCCACCGGCGCCAGCCCTTCTCCGGGCCGTGATGATCGTGGTCGTGGTGCTCGTCGGCGTGGCCGGCTGTGTGACCGCCCGTCAGATTGTGTGCTGTGCTCATGACTCTTACTCCGCCTTGGCAACCGTGAGGGCTGCCGACTCGACATTCGCATTCGCTACCGGCGCGGCGGCCGGCTGTTGCTGCTCTTTCAGCCAGCTGTCGTACTCGTCCTTGGCCAGGACTCGAACGACCACCGGCATGAACGCATGATCGCGGCCACAAAGTTCGGCGCACTGGCCGCGATAGGTGCCGACTTTATCGGCGCGAAACCACATTTCGTTGACGAAGCCGGGAATCGCGTCTTTCTTCATGCCGAACGCCGGCACCCACCAGGCGTGGATCACGTCGCTGGAGGTGAGCAGGATGCGGACTTTGGCGCCGACGGGCACCACCAGCGGATGGTCCACCTCGAGCAGATAATTGGGCACGCTGTAAGGATCGACGCCGGAATGCAGCTGGCGAGCCTTGTCGTGATCACGACGCAGCGTCGAGAAGAAATTCACGTTCTTGTCGAGGTAATCGTAGTGCCACTTCCACTGGTACGCAGTGACCTTGATGCTCAGGTCGGAATGGCGCGTGTCTTCGATCTTGATGAGGGTTTCGGCGGCGGGAATCGCCATGCCCACCAGGATGGCGATGGGAATGATGGTCCAGACGATTTCCGCCTTGGTGCTGTGGTCGAACTTCGCCGCGACCGCGCCCTGCGAATGACGGAATTTCACCAGCGAGTAGATCATCATGCCGAACACCGCGACGGCAATCAGCACGCAGATCCAGAAGATCAGCATGTGCAGCCCGTGAATGTCACGGCTGAGTTCGGTTACGCCAACCGTCATGTTCAAGTCCCAGGCAGCGAAGGCCGCGCTGGCAGGCAAGGACGCTGCGATTCCGCCCGCAACGTATTTCAGGATCTTCGACATTGGCGCAATTGCTCCCACTTACTTATTTCTGCGCCTCGCGACTCGATCTCGCGCGACACAAGGACTCACCGCCGGCGGCCCCGTTGAGTCCGCCCGCAATCCAACCCCACGGCCCAGGATTACCTGAGCGCGGGTGATTCGTTCACATTCCCCACTAACTGCTTGAGGCGCACCGCGAGACCGCGGCGCTCATCGTCTGTGAGAAACCTGCCCACCTCACAGGCGCGACCGCTCGCCTCGATCACGAGTCGTGCAGGATGCAGCGCCGCCAGCGGAGCGCGGAGTTTAACCCTCGCCCAATGTCGAGGAAATACCGAAACCCGATCAACTTGCGGCGTATGCCATTCAACTGTGATGCTTTCTTCGGTAATGCTGATCACTTCACGCTGCGAAGCGCTCCGCATCGATGCCCGTACCGCCCAGATGAGCAGCCCGATTTCCAGTCCCGCGAACGGCAGCACCGGCCAGAACCCCTGCACGGCGAAGAAGGTCGCGATCGCGAACGTCGTGCCGCCCAAGGTCGCAATGAATGCTCGCGCACTCCGCGGCGTCAGCGAACGATGCGGAGCCAGTTCGAAGCGGCACACAGCAGGTTCCGACCCCGGCACGGAATCCGGCTGCGCATCCGACGCCACGCCGTCGTTCATGCATGTCACCGACGCTTGCCCCGCAAGCCTCCCCGGGAAGGGCGGCAATGCTATCGGAGATGCAAACTCAGGCGCAACGCGCAAATTACGGACGGCAAAGGATTTTTCAAAAGCGCTCACGGCGGTGATGACGGCTTTTCAGCGGCCATACCCGACATCCCGAATGCATCGTATGGCTCCTGCGGCAGCGATCCGATGGGAAGCAACCAATGCTTCGGCGGGGTGGATCCGCGTCGCCGGATCGATAATAAAAACTTTCCGAGTATTGGATACACCCTGATCCTCGCGACAGCTCCATGTGTATTCACTTGACGATGGTTGGGCGTCGTCCGGTCAGGTTCGCCAGGGGGATATTCACTTCGCCGCCGGTACTGCGGCGCTTGCGCAGGGCGCCGGCCCAGGCATGGCCGTAAACCACTTCGAGACTCACCGGAAAAACATTATTGGCGCGTAACGCGGCGAACGCCGCCTGGGCGCGATTCACCGCAGCTTTTCCTGTCAAGCCGCGCGACCGACCGTACGCAAGATTGGCCGACCCGGTGCCTTGCAGTTCCGACCGTAGCGTCGGCCAGTCGTTGTAGGTCACGGTGAGTCGCTCCGTATCCATCACCGGTTCGGCGAAGCCCGCACGCATCAATGCGTCGCCGAGATCGTGCATGTCGATGAAGGCGTGGACGTGCTCGCGCGCATCGGCTGCACTCCAGGCTTGCCGCAGTTCGCGCAGGGAATCGGGCCCGAGGCTGGTGAATGTGAACAGGCCTTCGGGCTTCAACACGCGGCGGGCCTCGGTAATCGCAGCGTCAGGATTACCG
This sequence comes from Steroidobacteraceae bacterium, assembly GCA_040509875.1. Lineage (GTDB taxonomy): Bacteria > Pseudomonadota > Gammaproteobacteria > Steroidobacterales > Steroidobacteraceae > Steroidobacter. The sequence goes on from JBEVKB010000016.1 coordinate 8,706, forward strand.
ACCCACTGGAGCATGAGATTGCTGAAGACCAGATCGAAGCTGGCATCGGCGAACGGCAGTCGCTGGACATCGCCGGCCACGCGCGCGAAGCGGTGAAAGAAGCTGGATTGCTTGCCTGCCTGGCCAAGCATGCCGGGCGACAGATCGAGTGCAGTGACCTGCGCGTTTCGGTAGCGACGCTTGAGTTCGCGAGTGGCAAGGCCGGTGCCGGCACCCAGATCCAGCACTGACGTTGGCTCGATGCGCACGACGTCGAGGCGCTCCAGCAGTCGCGTGCGGATTTCACCGTGGACTACTGCGTGCTTGTCGAACCCTGCGCTGGCTGTGTCGAACGCTCGGCGCACGAAGCGGGCGTCGAGGAAGAAGTCGCTGGTGGTGTTCTGGATCATATTTCCTCCCCCGGTCGCCGGGGGAGGGTAAGAATCAAGAGATCTACACCGCCTCGCACATCGCCGCGTGCGGCGCCGGCTGCGACAACGTTTCGATACGCATACCCAGCTGCTCGAACAACTGCCGATCGCGATCCGCCGCGGGATTTTCCGTGGTCAGCAACTTGTCGCCGTAGAAAATCGAATTCGCGCCAGCGACGAAACACAGTGCCTGCGTTTCATCGCTCATCTCGGACCGTCCAGCCGACAGGCGCACATAGGAACGCGGCATCAGCAAGCGCGCCACCGCGATAGTGCGCACGAATTCCAGCGGCCCCGGCTTGTCGACGCCGAACAGCGGTGTGCCCGGCACCTGCATGAGCTGGTTGATGGGCACGCTTTCCGGATGCTCAGGCAGCGTTGCCAGTGTGTGGAGCAACTGCGCGCGATCCAGTTCGGTCTCGCCCATGCCGAGAATGCCGCCGCAACACACCTTCAGTCCCGCCTCGCGCACGGCTTCCAGCGTGTCCAGGCGATCCTGGTAGGTGCGCGTGGTGATGACTTTCGCGTAGTGCGCTTCGGAAGTGTCGAGGTTGTGATTGTAGTAATCGAGGCCGGCGGACTTCAGGTCCGTCGCCTGCTGATGCGTGAGCATGCCGAGCGTCACGCAGGTCTCCATGCCGAGATCGCGCACGCCTTTGACCATCTCGATGATCTGGGCGAGCTGGCGCGGCTTCGGGCTGCGATACGCGGCACCCATGCAAAAGCGAGTCGCGCCGCTAGCCTTGGCAGCCCGCGCGCGTTCCATCACTTCAGTCAGGTCCATCAGCGGTTCCGACTTCAGGCCGGTCTCGAAGCGGATGCTCTGCGAACAGTACGAGCAGTCCTCGGGACAGGCGCCGGTCTTGATCGATAGCAGGGTGCTGACCTGGACCTGGTTGGGGTCGAAGTTGGCGCGGTGCACGCTCTGCGCATGGAACATCAGGTCGGCAAACGGCAGCGCGAACAACGCCCGCACTTCATCGAGAGTCCAGTCGGTGCGGACTCGACCGTAGCGCAGGTCGGAGGAGTGGCTGCTTGGCTGCATGGACATTTCTCGACGAATGCGGATTTTCACATGGGCCGCGAGGGCGGCGGGCTACTGCAAACTCGTGCGCAGTATTTGGATCGCCCCCGGTGCTGTCAACCGCAGATGAGGAAACTGGTCGACGCTTGGCTAAGCCGTGCGCAGGGGGTGCTGTGGGAGCCGCGCTGTGCCCTGTGCGGCGGCCTCGGTCAATTCCCTTCTTTTGACCTGTGCCCCGGCTGTGTCGGTGACCTGCGGCGCAACTCGTTCGCGTGCGTTTCCTGCGCCGAACCGCTGAGCGGTGGTGTAGCAGACGCTGCTAATCACAGGTTGCGCTGTGGCCTGTGCCTGCGTCGACCGCCCCGCTTCGACCTCGCGCGCTGTCCATTTCTTTATGATTATCCGCTCGACCACCTGATTCGCGGTCTCAAGTACCAGGGCAGGACATCACACAGCCGATTGCTAGGGCAACTGTTCGCTCGCGAGATCCGGGAACACATCGCTTCCGCTCCGCCGCAACTGTTGATTCCCGTCCCTTTGGCGCAGCGTCGCTTCCGCCGGCGTGGCTACAACCAAGCGATCGAACTCGGGCGCAGCCTGGAACGAGAACTCGCCATCCCGTTATGCGCCGATGTCATCGCGCGAACTCGCGACACGAAGGAGCAGGCAGGTCTTGCACGAGCGGCGCGGCGCCGGAACATCAAGAACGCTTTCGCCATGCTGCGAATCCCCGCGGCCACGCACGTTGCCATCGTCGATGATGTGATCACCACCGGCAGCACAGTGAATGAGATGGCGCGAGTGCTGAAGCGCGCGGGTATCGCACGCATCGAAGTCTGGGCAATGGCGCGCGCCGCTCAGGCAGGCTTGAACACGAACTCCAGCGCGATGCCAATGAACACCGCCATGCCTAAGTAGTTGTTGTTAAGGAATGCCCGCATGCAGGGAGCAGGCTCGCGGTCCCGAATCAGAAACTGCTGGTACAGAGCGAACACCGCCGCCGCGGCGAGCCCGCCGCGAAACCAGCCGCCGAGTTTGAGATCCTCACCGGCAAGGTATAGCGCGAACAACGCCATGACCTGCATGACGCCGATGATGAACCGGTCGGCATCGCCGAACAGGATGGCGCTGGAGCGAATGCCCAGTTTGCGATCGTCTTCGCGATCGGCCATGGCATACATGGTGTCGTACGCCATCGTCCAGAGCAGGCCCGCGATGAACAGCAACCAGGCGATTCGCGGCGTCGTACCTGTCTGCGCGGCATACGCCATGGGCACGGACCAGGTGAACGCAGCGCCCAGATAGAACTGCGGCAGCGGAAAGAACCGTTTCATGAAGGGATAAGTCAGCAGCAGCACTCCGCCCGCGAGCGCCATGAGCTGCGTCAGTCGACTCAAGGTCAGCACCAGTCCGAGTGCGATGAAGCTCAGTGCGACACAGATAGCCACCGCTTCGATCGGATCCAGTTCACCCGTGACCAGGGGCCGATCGCGCGTGCGCGCGACGTGGCCATCGAACTTGCGGTCGGCGAAGTCGTTGATCGCGCACCCTGCCGAGCGTGTCAGCACCGTGCCGATGACGAACACCACGAAGACTTTCGCGTCGGGATGCCCCGCCGACGACAGCCACAACGACCACAGCACCGGCCACAGCAGCAGCCAGATGCCGATGGGTCGATGCAGGCGTATGAGTCGCGCATACGCGCCGGCCTTCTTGCCGAGATCCGGAAGGATGTCGGTGAACAGCACGGTCGTCTGCAGCCGGTGTCCGGCCCAGCGCAGGCGATCGCGAACGGCAATGTACGGACTACTCATAGGACGACTGCGGCAATCCGCTCCCTTGCTTGAAACTCGCGCAGATTACAGCGAGCGGCCTTTGCCTCATATCTTGCCAAAGCGTTCACCCTGTCCGGTCCAGCGCCGTAGCAGCGGCATGATAGTGACCGCATCGTCCGCCAGCATGGCTTCCGCGGTCTGCTGGACCTGCGGCAGCAAGTCCGCATCGCGCAGCAGATCCGCGACGCGCATCTGCATGAGGCCTGTCTGACGCGTGCCGAGCAATTCGCCCGGCCCCCGCAATTCCAAATCGCGGCGGGAGATGACGAAACCATCATTGGTCTCACGCATGACGGCGAGACGCTGACGCGCGATCTCCGACAACGGCGGTCGATACAGCAGAACGCAAGTGCTCTCCGCGGCTCCGCGCCCGACGCGTCCGCGCAGCTGGTGTAGTTGCGCGAGTCCCATGCGCTCGGCATTTTCGATGACCATCAGGCTGGCGTTGGGCACATCGACGCCCACTTCGATCACCGTCGTGGCTACCAGCAACTGGGTACGTCCCGCCTTGAACTCGTTCATCACCGCATCTTTGTCGCGCGGTGCCATGCGCCCGTGGACCAGCGCCACCTGTAGTTCGGGCAGCGCCGTTGCCAGAATCTGTGCAGTCTCTTCTGCCGCCTGCGCTTCGAGCTGTTCGGACTCCTCGATCAGCGGGCACACCCAGTAAGCTTGCCGTTGCGCGCGGCACGCATCGCGAATGCGGATCACGATTTCCTCGCGCCGCGTTTCCTGCATGACCACAGTGCGTACCGGCGTACGACCGGGCGGCAGCTCATCGATCACCGACACATCGAGATCGGCATACGCCGTCATCGCCAGGGTGCGAGGGATAGGCGTCGCGGTCATGATGAGTTGATGCGGATAACGTCCCGAGGCGAGTCCTTTCTCTCGCAACAACAATCGCTGGTGCACGCCGAAGCGGTGCTGCTCGTCGATGATGGCGAGCCCGAGCCGTTTGAATTCGACACCCTGCTGGAACAAAGCGTGCGTACCGACGGCAATCTGCGCTTTGCCGGAAGCAAGATCCTCCAGCGCGCGCGCTCGTGCGCTGCCTGTGCGCCGTCCACTGAATTGCGCGACTTCGAGATTCAACGGCTGCAACCAGTTCGCGAAATTACGCGCGTGCTGATCGGCGAGCAGTTCGGTCGGCGCCATGATCGCCGCCTGAAAGCCTGCTTCCACCGCGGATACCGCCGCGAGTGCGGCGACGACTGTCTTGCCGCTGCCTACATCGCCTTGCACCAGGCGCAGCATTGGATTCGGCACCGCGAGGTCGCGCTGTATTTCTTCCCACACGCGCCGCTGTGCGCCGGTGAGCTGGAAGGGCAACGATGACAACAACTGCGACGCCAGCTCGCCACTGCTTTGAAATGCCCAGCCCGGATCCTGGCGGATCTCGCGCCTCAATAAACGCAGGCTCAATTGATGCGCCAGCAATTCCTCGAACGCCAGTCGCCGCTGCGCCGGATGCATGCCGGCAGCGAGCAGTTCGAGTTTTGCATCGGGAGGCGGTCGGTGCACGTAACGCAGCGCGTCCGGCAACGAAGGCAAATGCAGTTCGCGCACGATCGAAGGCGGCAACCAATCCTGCATGGCGCGGTCTGCGACTTCCCTCAGTGCCAGCGTGGTGAGTTGGCGCAACCGGTTCTGCTGCAGTCCTTCCGTCAGCGGATAGACCGGGGTCAGCGATTCCTCGACCGCATGCACCTCATCGCCGGCCACGCGCCGATACTCGGGATGCACGATCTCGAAGCCGGTGAGTCCGCGGCGGATCTCTCCGTAACAGCGAATGCGCGCGCCGCGAATCAACGCTTGTTGCTGGGCCGAAGAGAAATAGAAGAAACGCAGCGTCAACGATCCCGAGCCATCGTGAATGCGGCACAGGAGCTGGCGCCGGCCGCGAAATGCGACTTCGGCGAGCTGCACTTCACCCTCCACCACTGCACGATCTGCGATCTGCAGCGAGCCGATCGGAGTGATGCGCGTGCGATCCTCGTAGCGCAGCGGGAGCAGGAACAATAGATCCTGAACCGTGACGATCCCGAGCTTCTGCAACTTCTCCGCAAGCGACTCACCCACCCCACGCAGCGCAGTCACCGGTCGCAGTTCGGGGGCGATGGCGGCTGTCTCTTTGCGGGTGGAACGCGTGGGTGTGCTCATGATTGCCTTCCGTGGCAATTGTAGAGGAGACCGCGCGGCGCGAGTGGTCAGTCTCTCATCAATACGAGCCGACTACTCCAGCTCGACGATGCAATCCATTTCTACCGAGGCGCCCTTGGGCAACGCGGCAACCTGGATGGCGGCGCGCGCCGGATAGGGTTCTTTGAAATAGCCCGCCATGACCTGGTTGAGCAACGCGAAATGGCTGAGGTCGGTGAGGAATACGTTGAGCTTGGTGACGTGCGAAAAGTCCCCGCCGGCCGCAGTCACGATGGCGAGCAGGTTGTCGAACACGCGATGGATCTGCGCTTCCATGGAAATCTGCACCAGCTCGCCGGTGACCGGATCGAGCGGGATCTGGCCCGAGACATACACGGTCTTGCCGACTTTGACGGCCTGCGAATAAGTGCCGACGGCCTTGGGAGCAGCGGCGGTGGAGATGATGGTGCGGGACACGAGAGCCTCCGGTGGCCGGCTGGCCAGGTAAATGGCTGACGAGTTTAACAGCGCACGCCGCGGCGATGACCGTGCGGCTTATGCCAGCACTCTGGACACCTTCAACACTTCCGGCATCTTGCGCAGATTCTTGATCACGGCCGCCAGGTGTTTGCGGTCGCGAACCTGCAGGTCGAATATCAGGGTGGACGCGTCACCGTCGCGCTCGTCGACCGCAACATGTTCGATATTGGTTTCGGTGGTGGCGATGTTGGATGCGATCGCCGCGAGTACGCCCATGCGATTGGCGACGTCGATGCGCACTTCGACATTGAACAGGCGATCGACGCTCGGCTGCCAGGTGACCGACAGCCATTTATCCGGCTGCTTGCGATAGTTACGCAGGTTGCCGCAAGCCTCGCGATGGATCACGACGCCGCGGCCGCTGGAGAGATACGCCATGATCGGGTCGTTCGGAATCGGGAAGCAGCAGCGCGCGTAACTCACGACCATGCCTTCCGTGCCCGCGATTGCGAGCGGCCCGGATGACGGCACGACCTCAGGCTGCGGTGCCGCGTCGGCAGGCAGCAGGCGGCGCGCGACCAATGGCGCGAGTCGTTCGCCCAAGCCGATGCCTTCGAACAATTCGTCCGCCGTCTTGAGGCCCAGGTCGATTGCCGCGGCCTGCACGCGCTCGTCGGGGATTTTCTTGAGCGTCAGCGACAGGTCGGCCAGCGCCTGGTTGAGCAACCGCTTGCCCAGCTCCACCGCCTCGGAGTGCTTGAGACCTTTCAGGTAATGACGGATAGAGGCGCGCGCCTTGGCAGTGACCACGAAGTTCACCCAACCGGGATTCGGTGTCGCGCCTTTGGCGGTAATGATCTCAACGGTCTGTCCGTTACGCAGCGGCGTGCGCAGCGGCACCAGTCGGCGATCGACTTTCGCAGCGACGCAGTGATTGCCGATGTCGGTGTGCACGTCGTAAGCGAAGTCCACCGCAGTGGCATTGCGCGGCAGTCGGCGGATTTCCCCGCGCGGCGTGAACACGTAAACCTTGTCGGGGAACAGGTCGAGCTTGACGCTCTCCATGAATTCCTCGGAGTTGCCGCCGTGCTGCATCTCCATCAGGTTCTGCAGCCATTCGCTGGCGCGATCGCGATACGAATGGCCGCTCTCGCCGGTCTTGTACTGCCAATGCGCGGCGATGCCCGACTCGGCGACGCGGTTCATGTCCTCGGTGCGGATCTGCACTTCGATGGGCATGCCGTTCGGACCGAACAGAGTCGTATGCAGCGACTGGTAGCCATTCACGCGCGGAATGGCGATGTAGTCCTTGAAGCGGCCGGGCATCGGACGGTACAGGCCATGCACCAGTCCCAGCACGCGATAACAGGTGTCGATGGAATCGACCACGATGCGAAAGCCGAACACATCGACGATGGACGACAGCGGCAGGCGCTTGCGGCGCATTTTCTGGTAGACGCTGTACAGATGTTTCTCGCGGCCTTCGACACGCGCCTCGACGCTGGCCTTCTTCATCGCGCCGCTCAGATTGTCGGCGATCTTGCCGACGAACTGTTTCTGGTTGCCGCGTGCGCGCTTCAGCGCTTTTTCGATGATGCGATGACGGCCCGGATACAGCGCCTTGAAGCCCAGCTCTTCCAGCTCCGACTTCACCAGGTTGATGCCCAGGCGGTTGGCGATGGGCGCGTAGATCTCCAGCGTTTCGCGCGCGATGGTGCGGCGTTTGGCTGGCGGCATCGATCCGAGCGTACGCATGTTGTGCGTGCGGTCGGCCAGTTTGACCATGACGACGCGGATATCGCGCACCATGGCCAACAGCATCTTGCGAAAGGATTCCGCCTGCGCTTCCGCGCGGCTGCGGAACTGGATCTGATCGAGCTTGGAAACGCCGTCCACCAGTTCGGCCACTTCCGGCCCGAAGCGCTCGGCGATTTCGTCTTTCGCGGTGGCCGTGTCTTCGATGACGTCGTGCAGGATGGCGGCGACGATGGTCTGCGCGTCCATGTGCAGGTCGGCGAGGATGTCGGCGACGGCCACGGGATGCGCGATGTAGGGCTCGCCGCTCAGCCGCTTCTGGCCCTCATGGGCCACCGCACCGAATTCGTAAGCGTCACGAACACGATCGACCTGCGCGGGCGGCAGGTACGACTCGAGTTTGTTGAGCAGCTGCGTGACGCCTATCGAACGTCTTCCGGTCGGCAGCCAACTCAACAGGGAAGACGCGTAGTCCATGGTCAGGCGGGGACGATCTCGAAGCGCGTTGTCCCTCGATCAGTCTCCCAGGCCCAGGTGCGGAGCGCGCAGTTCACCGGACATTTCCGGTTCCGGCATGATTTCAGGAACGGGACGATCCACTTCTTCGAGAATCTCGGGACCGATGTGGCCGGCGGCGATTTCGCGCAGCGCCACTACCGTCATCTTGTCGTTCTCCCAATCCACCGTGGCTTCCGCGCCATTGGCCAGCTTGCGCGCGCGTTTGGAGGCAACCAGCACCAGCTGGAACAGGTTGGGGACGTTCACCAGGCAATCTTCGACAGTAATACGGGCCATGAAAAACCTCTGGAGGCTCGAACGCGAAACGCGAGCGGATGGCGAAGAGTATAGCGTGCGGCGACCAGAAGTCTTGAGGTTCCGCCCGGCCCGACGCGGTGACCGCGCTCGCAATTCGGGGCTGCGGACCGCGGATACCCTCATCTTCCTGCGTAATCATGTGTTGCAGACCCTGCCCAGAGCGCGCTTATTTCCGTTAACATTGCGCCCCCCGTCGGCCTGGCACACGAATTTCAAGCCACCGGCGATTATTTGCGGAGATCTGGCATGAAGTTTCGACCGACCCTCCTGGCGCTCGGCCTCGGTATCCTTGCGACCGCCGTGAGCGCGACAGCCGCTGCGGATGGCAACGCGGGTGAGGGCAAAACGCTGGCATACACCTGCCTGGGCTGCCACGGCGTGCCCAATTACAAGAATGCGTATCCGAGTTACAGCGTGCCGCGGCTCGGCGGACAGCATGCCAAGTACATAGCCGCAGCCTTGAAGGAATATTCGGCCGGCGAACGTTCGCATCCCACCATGCACGCGCAGGCGACCACGCTCAACGATCAGGATCGCGCCGACATCGGTGCGTACCTGCACGGCGCGCCGCTGCCGCCGAGCACGGAAGTCGTCGGCACGCCGCCGCCGGCAACCCAGACCTGCGTGGCGTGCCATGGCACCGATGGCGCGAAGACGATCAGCGACGATTACCCGGTCCTGGCCGGCCAGTACGCCGACTACATCGTGCAGGCACTGAAGGAATATAAGAACGGCAAGCGCAAGAATCCGATCATGGCCGGCATCGTGGCCGGTGTGGATGAAAAGGATTTCCCTGCGATCGCGCAGTTCTTCTCGCAGCAGCGCGGGCTGTGCGGCAGCGATGTGATCACGAAGCAGGGCAAGTGCCGCTGATCGCGGCAGCCGCGCACTGAACACGGTCCACGGAACGGACCCACTGACAGTAATCGCCATCCGCGCGCGTGCGGATGGCGATCCTGGCGATTTCACCTCGCATCCGCAGGAGCACTGATGAACAGCTTCCGTGCTTATCGCATCCACCAGGAAAACGCCAAGGCCTCGGGACGACTGACCGGCAGGCCCTTGCCCGGCGCATTCGATGCCTATCTCAAGGGCGGCATCATCGGACGCACTGTCGTCCGCATCGCTGCTCGTCGAATGACGACGACCTCTTAATGACCACCACCATCCTCATCCAGGGCGCGAAAAAATTCGGCATCGATCTGTCGGCCGCGCGAGCCGCGCAGATGCTGGTGCTGCTCGATGAACTGGATGACTGGAACCAGCGGATGAATCTCACGGCGATCCGCGATCGCGACGCCCAGATCACCAAGCACCTGCTGGACAGCCTGTCGCTGCAGCCGCTGCTGCAAGGTGCGCGCATCGTCGATGTCGGCACCGGCGCGGGATTTCCCGGCATTCCGCTGGCCATCGCCAATCCCGACCGCGAGTTCACCCTGCTGGATTCGACCGCCAAGAAACTCAAGTTCGTCGATCACGTCGCGCAGAAGCTCGGCCTCGCCAACATCACCACCGTGCACACTCGCGCGGAGACGTTCCGTACGCCGTGGCGATTCGACACGGTCACCTCGCGAGCCGTCGGGCCGGTGAGTCGATTCATCGAATGGTCGGGCCACCTGTGTGTCGGTGGCGGGCGACTATTGGCAATGAAGGGTCGCGAGCCCCAGGATGAACTCCAGGCATTGCCCAGCGGCTGGAAAGTCGCCGCCGTGCATCGCGTGGAGGTGCCGGGCCTGGACGAAGAGCGGCACATCGTGGAAATCTGCCGTAGCCACGACAAAATCTAACGCCGACCGGCTTCCTATGCACCGCATTCTCGCGATCACCAATCAGAAAGGCGGCGTCGGCAAAACGACGACCAGCGTCAATCTGGCTGCCTCGCTGGCGGCAACCAAGCGCCGTGTGCTGCTGATCGACATCGATGCCCAGGGCAACGCGACGATGGGCTGCGGTGTCGACAAACGCACCGTGCAGCGTACGACCACGGATGTGTTGCTGGGAGACTGTGACGCGGCCGCGGCTCTGGTGACGGTGGAGAGCGCCAATTTCCAGATCATGCCGGGCAACCAGGACCTGGTGGCCGCCGAGGTGCAGCTCATGGGCAAGCCCGGCTGCGAACAGCGCCTGCGCAACGCGCTCCAGCCGATACGCGATCGGTTCGATGTGATCCTGATCGACTGTCCGCCCGCGCTCAACATGCTGACGGTGAACGCGCTGGTCGCGTCGGACGGTGTGCTGATCCCCATGCAATGCGAGTACTACGCGCTGGAAGGACTCACTGCGCTGGTGAACACCATCGAGCAGATCAAGGCGGGTCCGAATCCAAAGCTTGAGATCGAAGGCATCCTGCGCACCATGTTCGATCCGCGTAACAATCTCGCCAACGAAGTGTCGGCGCAGTTGATCCAGCATTTCCAGGACAAGGTGTTTCGCACCATCATTCCGCGCAACGTCCGGCTGGCGGAAGCGCCGAGTCACGGGCTGGCGGCTTTACATTACGACCGCGAATCACGCGGCGCGCTGGCTTACCTGGCGCTGGCGGGAGAAATGATCCGGCGCGACGAAGGCGACTATGAACTGTCGCAGACCGGGAAGTGGTCTACGGCTGAGGGATATGAGGAGTCTCTCGCAAAGGGCGCAAAGCTCGCCAAGTAAAGAATAGAGACGAAGGATGGTCCGAGCCGAATTCCGGCCAGTTCTTCCCTTTGCGTGCTTTGCGCCCTTTGCGACAGACTCCGGCTGCGACCCGTAAAGCCGCGTTGCTACTGTTCACGGATGGCCCCGACGCTTCATGATGCGCAGCTCGTCACATTGAGCATCTGCCTGAGTGTGCCGGCCGCCGCGCTTCACTACCATTCTCCCCAACGCCTCCGCTCAAATCATGTCGACAAAAAGACCCAGCCTCGGTCGTGGATTGGACGCATTGCTCGGCACACCCGCGGCCGCAAGCACAGCGTCCGTTACAGCGCCGCGCCCCGATGAAGAGCTGCTGAAACTTCCGGTCGACTTGCTGCAGCGTGGCAAATATCAGCCACGCCTGGATATGCGTCCGGAAAGCCTGCAGGAACTGGCGGATTCGATCCGGTCGCAAGGCATCGTGCAGCCCATCGTGGTGCGACCCTTCAACGAAGATCAGCCTGGCCAGCCGCGGCGTTACGAAATCATTGCCGGCGAGCGCCGCTGGCGTGCCGCGCAGATGGCAGGTCTGCATGAGATTCCCGCGCTGGTCCGTCGCGTCAACGACGAAGCGGCGGTGGCGATGGCACTCATCGAAAACATCCAGCGCGAAAATCTGAATCCCCTGGAAGAAGCCCGCGCGCTGGATCGTTTGATCACCGAGTTCGACATGACGCATGCCACGGCTGCCGAAGCCGTCGGGCGTTCGCGTGCAGCGGTATCCAACCTGTTGCGCCTTCTTGAGCTCGCGGACGAGGTGAAGACGCTCGTCGAGAATCGCGAAATAGAAATGGGACATGCACGCGCGCTGCTCGGACTGCAGTCGAAACGGCAGCAGGCAGAAGTAGGCGCACTGGTCGCGCAGAAAAAACTCTCGGTACGGGAAACGGAAGCTCTCGTGCGCAAGCTGCAAGCGCCGGCACAGGACAAAGTTGCCGAGCCGGCGCAGCGCGCCGATCCCAACATTCGCAAGCTGGAAAGCGACCTCAGCGAGAAACTCGGCGCCAAGGTCCAGTTGCAGCACGCGCATTCCGGCAAGGGCAAGCTGGTCATCAACTATCACACCCTCGAAGAACTCGACGGCATCCTGGAGCACATCCAGTAGGCAGTCGCGGCCACGCACGAGCGGGGACGGCGGGCAATATTCATGCGCACGGAAGCTCGGATTGCGTGGTCGCGGTGGATGCGCTGAATTCATCCATCGGCGGCGGCAGGCGCCGCCGCTACGTGCTTTCATTGCTTCATGCGGTATCGCAAGCATGGCTATGGGCGGTGATCTGTTCCGCGGCGGCGCGCGCCGATATCGTCGTCGACGGTTCGACTGACGAGCCCGAATGGCAGGATGCATCCAGCTGCAAGGACTGGCGGCGCACTCTGCCGTTCGCACTCGATGCACCCCGCTACGCCAACGAACTCAAACTAGTAGCCACAGCGCAGGGACTCGCCGCTGCGTTCATCATTGATCAACCGGTATCCGAGCGACGCATGAAGCCGCGCACACCGCGCGATTCGGAATCGCTCACCGGCGATTCGGTCAGCTTGATAGTCGACTTCGATGCCACCGGCCAGATCGGCTATGAATTTTCCGTGGGGCTGGGCGGCGGCATACGCGACGGCCTGATCACCAACCAGAATGAATTCGATCGCGACTGGGACGGCGCCTGGCAACACGCGGTGCGCGAAACGCCGGATCAATGGATCGTCGAGATGCTGATTCCCTGGTCCAGCGTCAGCATGCGCGGTTCGTCGCTCGAACGACGCACCATCGGCCTGTACGCGACGCGGTACCTGTTCGAGCGCAACGAGCGCTTTTCCTGCCCGGGGCTCGACCAGGACGCCGCGGTGTTCCTTTCCGACTTCGAGCGCGTCGAAGTTTCCCAGCACCAGGCCGACGCCGTCTTCGATTTCATTCCTTATGGCTCGGTGATCTCCGACCAGGTCGCCGACCATTCGCAGTTCGAAGCGGGCGCCGACATCAACTGGAAGCCCTCGCAGAACCTGTCGCTGGCCATCGCGCTCAATCCGGATTTCGGCCAGGTCGAAAGCGACGAACTGGTGGTGGACTTCTCGGCCATCGAGACCATCTTCACCGACAAGCGGCCGTTCTTCACCGAGAACCAGGGTATTTTCGATCTGCGCACGCCGGCGAACGGACAGCTCATCTATACGCGCCGCGTCGGCGCCGCTTCCGACGATGGCCGCTTTGCCTCATCGGATATAGATGGCGCAGTGAAACTCACGGGCAATACGGGCTCGCTCGCATACGGCGCGTTCGTCGCGGAGGAAGACGATTTCAGTCACGACATCGGCCGGCGCTTCGCGGCCACGCGGTTGTCGCTGCCTTTCGAACATGCACGCATCGGCCATCTCGCCACCTGGACCGAGCGACCGACACTGGATCGCGATGCCCTGGTCAACGCCGTGGATATGGAAGTGTCGCCCAACGAATGGTGGCGCGTTGCGGGGCAGGCGATACGCTCGGACATCGAACAGGCCGGCGTACGCACCGATGGCTACGAAGCCTGGCTCCAGGCGGATTTCAATCGCACCTCGCCGCTCACGCACACATTGAAACTGCTCTACATCGATCGCCAGTTCGACATGAACGACCTGGGCTACATGGAGCGCAATTCGCTGCAGCAGGTGGAGTGGGAGACGTTCCGGCGTGTTGCCGCATCGAGTAACGGCAGTCGCGTCAGCGGCGAGACGCAACGCCTGTATCTCGCTTATCGCGAGAATCTGGATGGCCAACGCTTGCAGTCGCGTGTGCAGGTCTCGCGCGACGTGCAGTTTCGTAGTGCCTGGCGTGCTTACGAAGAGCTGCGTTATATCCCGTCAGGCGTAGATGACGTGATCTCGCGTGGCCACGGCCCGGTGCGGCTCCAGCAGCGCTTCGGCGCCTACACCGACATCAGCTCGCCACGGATCGGCAACTGGGTCTACATGTTCGGCGGCTACCTGTTCCAGCAGGGCGTGGAAGATTTTTCGGGCTGGATCTTCGCCGGAGCGTCCTGGTATCCGCATGAGAATCTCACCATGCGTTTGACGGTACAGCCGCAATACAGCGCCGACTGGTTGCTGTGGGAGCGCGACAACCTGTTTACTTCGTACGAGGCCAAGCGTCTCGATTTCGATTTTCGCATCGATTGGATACCGGCGCCGCGACACGAGCTGCGCGTGAAATGGCAGTGGATCGGCATCGACGCCGAGCCGCGGCGCATTTATAGAACGTCGAGCCGGGGCGGCCTGCGGCCGAGCGATGAATTCTCCGCGTTAGGCAGGATAGACCCCGCACCCGGCGCGGAGCTTACGCGTCCATTCATAGCCAGCAGCCTGGGGCTGCAGATCCGCTACCGTTTCGAAATGGGTCCGCAGTCCGACCTGTTCGTGGTCTACGGACGCGGCGGTTACGAGATGGCGAATGACGACGAGCGCGGTGTCGGGCAGCTGTTCACCGACATGACCGATGTCCGCGACGCCGACCAGATTCTACTCAAAGTGCGCTACCGCCTCTGATGTACGGTATTGCCTTCCATCCAGCGGGCCGGGTGTGACGCACCATGACTGTGCGATGACATCTAATTTAATTTCGATTTGAAGCACTGCAAAACGCTGCGTATAATGCGCCGCCCTCACGGCTGGGCGCTATTTTCGAGCCGGAAATCAAGCAAAGTTTGCAAGTCCCCTGTTGTCGCTGTGCGGGCGAGGCTGGTGGATCGTGTCAGCGGCTCAAGAATCGCGGGAAGTGCCTTGATCGCGAATGTTCTCGCCGATGCGGCCCGTCAATCGCTGCGACTGCTGATGTGGCAAACAGGATGCGTCCTCGCACTGGCCGCGATTTTTGCGGTGGGCGGGGGCGGCAAGGCAGGCTGGTCGACACTCGTGGGTGGCGGCATCGGCCTGATCTGGACCATATATATGACAGTCATGCTGCTCAGACACAGCATTGACTACGGAGTCCGGCTCAGTATGGCGACCGTGATCGCTGGCTGGGTGGCTAAAGTGGCGCTGACGATCGGCCTTCTGATCATCGCGTTTCGATCGCAAGCGATAGCGCCGTTGCCGCTCCTGGGCGGACTCGGCGGAGCATTGATCGCCTACTGGGCTTGGCTGACATTTCGGGTGAAGCATGCGGATGGCGCGAATGGTGAGTGAAGGCGGCAGCGAACACGGGGGAATGTCCGAGTACATTTCTCATCACCTGCGTCATCTCGCCAGTGCCGAGCAGCATGGCCTGTTCGATCCGGGCGTCTATCACCTCGACACGGTGTTCTTCTCGGTTCTGTGCGGCGTGCTCGCGTTGTTTGCTTTGCGACTGGCCGCGGGCCGCGCTACGGCGGGCGTTCCGGGACGCTTCCAGGCTTTCGTTGAAATGCTGGTCGAGTTCGTCGATGAGCAGGCCAAGGGCATGGTGCACGGCAAGCTCACCTTCATCTCGCCGCTGGCGCTGACGGTATTCGTGTGGGTCGCGCTCATGAATGCGGTCGACCTGCTGCCGGTGGATTGGCTGCCCTGGGTCGGTGAACACGTCGTCGGTGTCGATCACCTGCGGCCGCTGGCCACTGCCGATCTGAACGGTACTTTTGGCATCGCGCTCGGCGTGCTGCTGCTGGTGTTCTACTACAACATCAAGATCAAGGGGCTGGGAGGCTGGCTGCACCAGTGGGTGACGGCGCCCTTCGGCATGAACAAGATCACGGCGAATCCGCTGACCTGGATCGGCGCGCTGCTGCTGGCGACCGTGAACGTCCTGATGACTGCGATCGAATACGTCGGCAACACCTTCTCGCACGGCATGCGGCTGTACGGAAACATGTATGCGGGCGAGCTGATTTTCTTCCTGATCGCAGGCCTCGGCGGCACCGCGACCGCGTTCGGCATCGGCATGCACCTCTTCACCGGCACGGTATGGGCCCTGTTCCACATCCTGATCGTGCTGCTGCAGGCGTTCATTTTCATGATGCTGACCCTGGTCTACATCGGCCAGGCCCACGATCACCACTGACGTTCTTGACGTATTTCGACGCTTCATCTTTTTTCCCGGAGAACTCTCATGACTGATATCGGCTTCGTCGCACTGGCTTGCGGATTGATCATCGGCATCGGCGCCATGGGCGCGTGCATCGGCGTCGGCCTGCTCGCCAGCAAGTACATCGAATCCTCGGCACGTCAGCCTGAACTGATGAACGTGCTGCAGACCAAGGTCTTCCTGCTGTTCGGCCTGGTCGACGCGTCGTACATCATCGGTGTCGGTATCGCGCTGTGGTTCGCCACCGCCAATCCCTTCATCAAGTAAGCAGCAGTTCAGGCATCAGGTAAGACTCACACAGCGCGCCGGCAGGGCACGCCACGACATCTCGGCCTCGCGCCGGGACGCGTGGCGGGACTTGACTCAAGCAGGACCAAGATTCCATGAATCTCAATGTGACGATGTTCATCCAGACGATTGTCTTCTTCGTCCTCGCATGGGTGACGATGAAGTTCATCTGGCCGCCGTTGATCGCCGCGATCGACGAGCGCCGCCGGAAGATCGCCGAAGGGCTCGCCGCTGCGGACAAAGGCGAGAAGAGCCTGACCGAAGCGCAGAGCGCCGCCACGGAAATCGTGCGTGAAGCACGCGGGCAGGCCAGCAAGATCGTCGACCAGGCGAATCGCCGCTCCGGCGAACTGGTGGATGAAGCGCGTGGCACGGCGATCGCGGAAGGTCAGCGTCTCATTGCCGATGCGAGGCAGGAAGTCGCTCTGGAATCGACGCGGGCCCGTGAGCTGTTGCGCCGGGAAGCAGCTACGCTCGCCGTGGTGACCGCGTCCAAGTTGCTCGGTCGTGAAGTCGACGCCAGGGCGCATGCCGACCTGCTCGACAAGCTCGCGCTCGAGATCGAAAGAGGCTAGAGGCGAAAGCTCCCATGGCAGAGAAGGTCACAATCGCCCGTCCGTATGCCAAGGCCGCCTTTGCATATGCCCAGGAGCAGAAGGCGCTCGCGCGCTGGTCGGAGCTGCTTGCCGCCGCTGCCGCATTCGTACAGGACACGAGCGTCGCTCGCCTGCTGTCGAGTCCCAGCGTGAGTCCACAGCAACTGGCCGACCTGGTCGCCGATGGCAGCGGCTTGCAGCCGAAGGAATCGGCACGCAATTTCATCAGCACCCTCGCCGAGAATCGCCGGCTGGGTTTCCTGCCTGAAATCGCCGCGATGTACGAAACGTTGCGCGCCGATGCGGAGAACGTCGCGGACGTGCAGGTCACTTCGGCCGTGCCTCTGGATGAAGCGCAGCGCACGCGCCTGACCTCGGCATTGAAGATTCGACTCAAGCGCGACGTGCGGCTGCATTGCGACGTGGATGCTTCGCTGGTCGGCGGCGCCATCGTGCGCTCGGGCGACCTGGTGATCGACGGCTCGCTCAAGGGCCGGATCGAGCGCCTGACCGTCGCGATGGCTTAACTGGTCAAGACAACAGAAATTCAGGCGACGTTCGCGTCGTCCATCGGAAACGCAAGGGTCGCGGGTGCATCGCCTGCCGGTCCAAAGAGGTAGTGGGACATGTCCATCAAGGCATCGGAAATCAGCGATCTAATCAAGGCGCGCATCGAGAAGTTCTCGAGCGCGACTGAAGAACGCAATGTCGGCACGGTCGTCACCGTCACCGACGGTATCGTGCGCGTGCACGGTCTCGCCGACGTGAAGTACGGCGAAATGCTGGAATTTCCGGGCGGCAGCTTCGGCCTCGCGCTGAACCTGGAGCAGGATTCGGTGGGCGCGGTGGTGCTCGGCGAATACAAGCACATCGTCGAAGGCGACACCGTCAAGACCACGGGACGCATTCTCGAAGTGCCCGTCGGCGAAGGCCTGCTCGGCCGCGTGGTCGATGGCCTCGGCAACCCGATCGACGGCAAGGGCCCGATCAAGGCTGCGCGACAGGCGCCGATCGAGCGCGTTGCGCCCGGCGTGTTGCATCGTAAATCGGTGGGCCAGCCCGTGCAGACCGGCTACAAGGCCATCGACTCGATGGTGCCGGTGGGCCGCGGCCAGCGCGAACTCATCATCGGCGATCGCCAGACCGGCAAGACGGCGCTGGCCGTCGATACGATCATCAATCAGAAATCCAGCGGTATCAAATGTGTGTATGTTGCGATCGGCCAGAAACAGTCGTCGATTGCGAACGTGGTGCGCAAGCTCGAAGAGCATGATGCCCTCAAGCACACGATCATCGTCGCCGCTTCGGCCTCGACTCCCGCAGCCATGCAGTACCTCGCGCCTTACTCGGGCTGTGCGATGGGCGAATACTTCATGGATCAGGGCGAAGACGCACTGATCATCTATGACGATCTGACCAAGCAGGCCTGGGCCTATCGCCAGATCTCGCTGCTGCTGCGCCGTCCTCCGGGCCGCGAAGCTTATCCCGGCGACGTTTTCTATCTCCACTCGCGCCTGCTCGAACGCTCCGCGCGCGTCAGCGAAGAGTATGTCGAGAAGAAGACCGAAGGCCGCGTGAAGGGCAAGACCGGTTCGCTCACTGGCCTTCCAGTCATCGAAACGCAGGCGGGCGACGTGACGGCATTCGTGCCGACCAACGTGATTTCGATCACCGACGGCCAGATCTTCCTCGAGGGCGACTTGTTCAATGCCGGTGTGCGTCCTGCAATGAACGCCGGTGTCTCGGTGTCCCGCGTCGGCGGCGCCGCGCAGACTCCGATCATCAAGAAGCTCGGCGGCGGTATTCGTCTGTCGCTGGCCCAGTACCGTGAACTCGCTGCCTTCTCGCAGTTCGCATCGGACCTCGACGAAGCGACCCGCCGCCAGCTCGAACGCGGCCAGCGCGTGATGGAGCTGATGAAGCAGAAGCAGTACGCGCCGATGTCGGTGTCGGAAATGGCGCTGTCCATCTATGCCGTCAACAACGGCTTCATGGACAAGGTCGATCGCAAGAAAGTCGGCGACTTCGAAGCCGCCCTGCAGTCGTTCGCCAAGACCAACAACAAGCAGTTGATGGACAGCATCGAAGCCAAGCCGGAACTGTCGAAGGACAACGAAGCCGCGTTGAAGAAACTCTGCGAAGAGTTCGTGGCGACCGGCACGTACTGATGACCTGCAGTTTCCCAACGGTCCTCAGGAGCTAAGCGACTCTCATGCCCGGCGTAAAAGAAATCCGCGTCAAGATCGCGAGCTTCAAGAGCACGCAGAAGATCACCAAGGCCATGGAAATGGTGGCCGCGAGCAAGATGCGCAAGGCGCAGGAGCGCATGCGCGC
>JBEVKB010000017.1:0-6081 GCA_040509875.1 Steroidobacteraceae bacterium
ATGTCGAAGATGGCGCTGACGCTGTCGCCGGAAGCCATGTGGCAGACGCTCAACGGCTTCGGCTTCGGACAGGTGTCGGGCAGCGGCTTCCCCGGCGAATCCGCGGGTCTGCTGAACGATCCCTCGCACTGGCGCAAGATCGGACAGGCGACGATGTCGTACGGCTATGGCCTGTCGGTCACCCCGCTGCAACTGGCGCATGCGTACGCCACGCTCGGTGCGGGTGGCATTAGTCGTCCTGTGACATTGCGACGAGTCGATCAGTACGTTCCCGGCCAGCGCGTTCTCGACCAGAGAGTCGCCAGCGAACTGCTACATATGATGGAGAGCGTGGTGTCGCTCGACGGTGAAGGCACGGGCAAGCGCGCGGCGCTCACTGGATATCGAATCGCCGGCAAGACCGGCACTGCGTGGAAGGCAGCGGCCGGCGGCGGCTATGGCGACGAAAGCGATCGCAAATACATTGCGACGTTCGGCGGTGTCGTGCCGGCCAGCAATCCGAAACTCGCGGCCATCATCGTCATCGATGAACCCGCCGGCAAACAGTACATGGCCGGCGAAGTTGCCGCGCCGGTGTTCTCCAACATCATGGCCGGCGCGTTGCGCCTCATGGGCGTGCCTCCCGACGGCATCGAGCGCCTGCCGAGCGCGACCATCGTCCAGGCCAGCGCCGCGCCATGAACCATGTTGCCAACCTTCAACAGCGCGTCGAGGCGGACATCGTGACAGTCACGAATAGCACCGCTGTGCGTAATCTGAGAAGCCTGTTCGCAGGGCTGACCGACGTGGTGCTGCCCGATGTCGAAGTCACGGACGTGACCATCGACAGCAAGCAGGCACAGCCCGGCGGTGCATTCGTCGCGGTGCAAGGCTTACGGTCCCACGGAGTGAAATTCGCCGCTCAAGCAATCGAGCGCGGCGCGACCGTGGTGTTGTGGGAGCCGACTGCGCAACTCATCGCGCCGGAGTTTCCCGCGCATGTCATCGCGGTGGCCATTCCGGGATTGAGTTCGCTGCTCGGGAGCGTGGCCGATCGATTCTTCGCCGAGCCCTCGCGTACAGTGAAAGTCACGGCAGTGACGGGCACCAATGGCAAGACCACCACTGCGTATGTCCTCGCTGCAGCGTTGTCGCGTCTCGGCGAGGACGCGGCATATTCGGGAACGCTGGGACATGGCCGCATCGATGCGGTGAAGCCCGGCACGCACACGACGCCCGACACAATCACCGTGCATCGGCAGATCGCGGAGCTGCGCGATGCCGGCGTTTCCGATCTGGGCATCGAAGTATCGTCGCATGCGCTCGATCAACGGCGCATGGCCGGTGTGCGAATCGATACGGCGGTGTTCACGAATCTCACGCACGACCATCTCGACTATCACGGCACAGTCGAAGCGTATGGCGAAGCGAAAGCCAAGCTGTTCGCCTGGCCGGACCTGCGTCATGCCGTCATCAATGCCGACGACGCTTTCGGGCGCGAGCTCGCAGCATCGCAACTTCGCGCTCGTGAAGTGACGGTGTATGGCAGATCGCGTCACGCAGAATTCGAGAATGCACAATTCATCGTCGCGGATCGCGTCGTAGCTACCGCCACAGGGTTGCAGATCGACATCCAGAGCAGTTGGGGATGCGCGACGCTGAAGTCGCGGTTCATCGGCGACTTCAACGTAGACAACCTGCTCGCCGTGCTCGGCGTATTGCTGGGGGCATCGTTTCCATTGCAGCAGGCGATTGCCGCTCTCGAGCAATGTTCGCCGCCGCCGGGACGCATGGAGATATTCACCGCGCCGGGCCGCCCGCTGGTCATCGTCGATTACGCGCATACGCCCGATGCTCTCGAAAAAGCATTGGCTGCTGCACGCAACCATTGCGCGGGTTCGCTGTATTGCGTGTTCGGCTGCGGCGGCGACCGCGATGCAGCCAAGCGACCGGTGATGGGCGCCATCGCCGAACGGCTTGCTGACGTCGCCATCGTCACGGACGACAATCCGCGCACCGAGGATGGCGATGCCATCGTGGCAGCTATCCGGCAGGGCATGAAGCATCCGCAGAGTGCGGTGATCGAGCGAAACCGCGCTGCAGCCATCGAGCACGCGATTGCCATGGCGCAGGCGAACGATGCAGTACTGATTGCCGGCAAGGGTCACGAGGATTACCAGATCGTCGGGCTCGAAAAGCGCTATTTCAGCGATCGCGATGTGGCCGTTGCAGCCTTGCGGAGCACGCCATGATCAAGTGGAATCTCGACGAACTCGCGCGCCTCACGGAAGGCGCGATGCAAGCTGGCAATGCTGCGTTCACCAGCATCTCCACCGATACGCGCTCACTGCAGCCCGGTGCGTTGTTCGTTGCGCTGAGCGGTCCGAATTTCGATGGGCACGAGTTCGTTGCCGCGGCCGCCGAACGTGGCGCGGCAGCAGCGCTCGTCGAGCGACCGATGCCGGGCTCGTTGCCGCAAGTAGTGGTGACGGATGCGTTGATCGCGCTGTCGGCATTCGCCAAGGCATGGCGTCGCCAGTTCGACATTCCGGTCATCGGTGTGACGGGCAGCAATGGCAAGACCACGACCAAGGAATTGATCGGATCCATCCTGGCGCGGCTCGGCCCTTGCCTGATCACGCGCGGCAACCTGAACAATCACATCGGCGTACCGCTGATGCTGCTCGAGATGACGGCGGCACATCGTTTCGCTGTCATCGAGATGGGCGCGAATCATCAGCGGGAGATCGCGCATCTCGCGAGCCTCGCCGAACCCTCCATCGGCATCGTGACCAATGCAGGAGCTGCGCACCTGGAAGGTTTCGGCAGCCTCGATGGCGTGGCGAACGGCAAGGGCGAAATGTTTCGTGGCCTGCCTGAAGACGGCGTGGCGATCGTTAACGTGGACGACGCGTACGCGCAGCAGTGGCTCGACACGCGCGTGGCGAAGAAGGTTTACACATTCGGCATCGATCGCCCAGCCGACTTCACAGCGCAGCGGATTCACGAGTCGGGTGACACCGGCGATTTCCGTATCGATTTCGACCTGCTCACGCCAGCGGGAACGAAGCCCGCAAGCATCGGGCTCGCCGGCTTGCACAACCTGCGTAACGCACTCGGTGCCGCGGCGACAACGTTTGCTGCCGGCGCTTCGCTCGACGACATCGTCGCCGGCCTGGCGGCGATGCGAAAAGTCTCGGGTCGCCTGGAATTCAAACCGGCGCTGCACGACGCCTTCCTGGTCGATGACAGCTACAACGCCAATCCCAGCTCGCTCAAGGCGGGACTGGACGCATTTCGCAACTTCAGCGGGGAGCGCTGGCTGGTGCTGGGTGAGATGCGCGAACTCGGCGAGGGTGGCGACGAATTGCATGCGGAGGTAGGCCGCTACGCTCGCCAGACCGGCGTCTCCAGAGTGCTTGCGGTTGGCGCCGGTTCGCGTTTTGCCGTCGATGCATTCGGGGCAAATGCGCAATGGTTCGCGGACCTCGACGCATTGATTGCAACGGCGGCGGCCGACCTGAGACCGGGCATTGCGATCTTGATCAAAGGTTCGCGCGCGAATCGTCTCGAACGCGTTTCCGCGGCGCTGGCCGCTCAACCCGCGACCGGCAACGGACACTGAAGAACTGCATGCTGCTGCATCTTGCACATCTGCTGAGCGAATGGCATTCGGGGTTCCGGGTGTTCAACTACCTGACCCTGCGCGCCATTCTCGCAGCGCTGTCGGCGTTGCTGATTTCATTCTGGGTAGGCCCGTGGATGATCCGCACGTTCGCCGAACGCCAGATCGGCCAGCGCGTGCGCAGCGACGGTCCGCAGACGCATCTGCTGAAAGCAGGCACGCCGACTATGGGTGGGGCACTGATCCTGGTCGCGATCACTGCAGGCACGTTGCTGTGGGCGGATCTCACCAACCGTTTCGTGTGGATCACTCTGCTGGTGACGTTGGCGTTCGGCCTGATTGGCTTCTGGGACGACTATCTCAAGCTGATGGTCGGCAACAGCCGCGGCCTGATCGCCCGCTACAAATATTTCTGGCAGTCGGTCGCCGCGCTCGGCTGCGCATTCGCTCTGTATTACACGAAGGTATCGCCGGCCGAGACCGCGCTGTTCGTCCCCTTCTTCAAGAACGTGGTGGTGCCGCTGGGTGCGGGGCACATCGCGCTCACGTACTTCGTGCTGGTCGGCACCAGCAATGCGGTGAACCTGACCGATGGTCTGGATGGGCTGGCGATCATGCCGGCGGTGCTCGTGGGTGGCGCTCTTGGAGTCTTCGCGTATGCAACAGGCAATGCGGTGTTCGCGGGTTACCTCGGCATCCCTTTCATCGAGGGGACCGGAGAAGTACTGGTGTTCTGCGCGACGCTGGTCGGCGCCGGACTTGGATTCCTATGGTTCAACACCTACCCGGCGCAGGTGTTCATGGGTGATATCGGCGCTCTCGCGCTCGGTGCGGCACTAGGCGTCGTCGCCGTCATCGTCAGGCAGGAGATCGTGCTGTTCATCATGGGCGGCGTGTTCGTCATGGAGACGGTGTCGGTGATCCTGCAGGTGGCTTCGTTCAAGCTCACCGGCAAGCGCATTTTCCGCATGGCGCCCATTCATCATCATTTCGAACTCAAGGGCTGGCCCGAGCCGAAAGTCATCGTGCGGTTCTGGATCATCTCCGTGATCCTGGTGCTGGTGGGCCTCGCCACCCTGAAGGTGCGTTGAGATGACGCCGCATCACTCACACGTTCGGGAAGCAGGCGCCTTCGTCGCTGCCGGTGCCGGTCGCACCGTCATCGTCGGGCTGGGCCGCACCGGCTTGTCGTGTGCGCGGCATCTGTATGCCCGCGGTGTCGATTTCGCGGTGACGGATAGTCGCGCGCAGCCTCCGGAATTGGCAGCGCTGCAGCAGTTGGCGCCGCATGTGGATTCTCACTTCGGCGGTTTCGATCCGCGCCTGCTCGAAGGCGCGAGCGAGATCGTAGTGTCGCCCGGCGTTTCTTTGAAAGAACCGTTTCTGTTGCAGGCCGCATCGCGCGGTGTTCCAGTCATCGGTGACATCGAATTGTTCGCGCGTGCGGCCCAGGCGCCGGTAGCGGCAATCACCGGTACGAACGGTAAGAGCACGGTGACTACGCTGGTGGCGAACATGGCTCACGCGGCGGGCGTTCGCGTTCTCGCCGGCGGCAACTTGGGTCGCCCGGCACTCGACCTGCTGAATGAACCGACGCCGCAGTTGTACGTGCTGGAGCTGTCGAGCTTTCAACTCGACACCACGCAGTCGCTGTCCACCCGCGTGGCCACCGTGCTGAATGTCACGTCCGATCACATGGATCGCTACACCTCGATCGATGAATACGCCGAATCGAAGGCGCGAATCTTCGATCGCAGCGATGTGGCCATCATCAACCTGGATGATGCTGCTGTCCGCGCCATGCGCGGTCGCAGTCCTCGCACTATCGGCTTCAGCTTGCTGCGCGATCCGGTAGCGGATTTCTATGCGGCTCACGAAGACGGCGACGTCGCACTGATGCGAGGCGATGAACGGCTCGTGCGCATGTCCGAACTCAAGATCGCGGGTTTGCACAACGCGGCGAATGCATTAGGAGCACTCGCCATGGCGAGTGCTCTGGAACTCGACACCGCGCCCTGCGTGCAGGCCCTGCGGGAATTTCCAGGCTTGCCGCATCGTTCGCAGTGGATCGCGGACATCAACGGCGTGCGTTTCTTCGACGATTCGAAAGGCACCAACGTCGGCGCAACGTTGGCGGCGGTCGCAGGCATGTCGGGATCGCTGGTGTTGATCGCAGGCGGGCAGGGCAAGGGCCAGGACTTCAAGCCGCTCGCCGCCGCGTTCCGCGGCAAGGTCCGTCATGTCATATTGATCGGCCAGGATGCGCCATTGCTGGCGAAAGCGCTCGAGGGTGCTTCTACGCTCGAGTCTGCTCACGACATGCAGGAGGCAGTGAAGCTGGCCGCACGCGCCGCGCGTCCCGGCGAAACCGTGTTGCTCTCGCCCGCATGCGCGAGTCTCGACATGTTTCGCGACTACGCACACCGAGGCGATGTGTTCGCCGCCGCCGTGAGAGGGTTGGCCGCATGAACGCCACC
>JBEVKB010000018.1:0-29483 GCA_040509875.1 Steroidobacteraceae bacterium
CTGCGGCTGGCGGCTATGCGGGCAATCGGGTCCAGCAAGGCATGCAGGAGCGCAACACCTACCAGGAAAGCCAGCGTGTCTGCAAGACCGTGCACGACAGTCACCAGGAAAAGACCGGTTACGACGTGACCTACCAGTTGAACGGACAGGCCAGCACCATTCACATGACCTACGATCCGGGCACCCAGATCCCGGTCGAGAACGGTCAGCTCGTCATCCGCCAGTAATCGATGGCGCAGTGAGCGCCGCAGCGGCGCTCACTGTTTTCCAACACTGATCAACGAGACGCCTTGACGCGAATTTCGCCGCGCGCGAGGCTCTTCGCGCTGTTGCCATCGACGTCGGTGGTGTCCAGGTCGGCACCCCTCGCCGCCAGCTCATCCAGCAACTCCACTCGACCGAACAACGCCGCATACATCGCAGGCGTCTGCCCCGCCGAATTTTTCTGATCCGCAGCACAGTCCGCGGCGATCAGCTTGCGGGCAATTGCGACCTCGCCTTTGAAAATGGCGCCCATCAGCGCCGTGTTGCCTCGATTGTCCTTCGCACAAGGATTGGCGCCAGCCTGCAATAGCAAGTCGACCGCCGGCTCATTGCCGTGATAGGCCGCAAAAATCAGCGCCGTATAACCGTGGTCATCGCGAACATCGAGATCGTATTTGGAACGCACGAATTCCTGAAGCATGTCGGTGCGACCGGCACGCGCCGCATCGAACAGGTAGTCATTCAGTTGACTACGAACATCCTTCGTCGGCGCAGGCTCAGCGCCGACGGAGGAAGTCGTGACGCTGCCGAAAAGCAGCGCCACGACCGCACAGGTAACGCGAAGCGTACCCATAGACTCAGTCCTTCAGTGCTGTCGCGAGCTGCTTGACGCGGCCCACGTCCGCGTTAACTGCGGCCGTGATGCGCGTGCCGTAGTCCGCATCCGCCTTGTAGAAGTGCGAGAGCATGGTGTAGCGCGTGTCGTCGTTCGTCACCTTGCCCAGGTCGCCCGCGAGATTGGAGATCAGGTTCGCCTGCTCGCTCTTGTTCAGCGCGCGATAGAACTCACCGGCCTGGCGGAAATTGAGCGTCTTCTCGATGCCCACCTGCTGGGAAGTGCCGGACAATTTCAGCGACGAATACCGGGCACTCTCATCCTGCGGGCGCGGCGTGAGGCGGCTCGGCTCGTAGTTGACGAGGCCGGTGCGCTTGCCTGCATTGAGTTCGCCATCCTGGTTGTTGTTATTGACCGCAACGCGCGGTGCGTTGATGGGCAACTGGAGCACGTTGGTACCGACGCGATAGAGCTGGGTGTCGTTGTAACTGAAAATACGTCCCTGCAGCAGGCGATCCTCCGAAGGCTCGATACCCGGGATGAGATTGCCGGGCGCGAACGCGCTCTGCTCGGTCTCCTGGAAAATGTTGTCCGGGTTACGATTCAACGTCATCGTGCCCACCTTGGTCTCCGGCACGCCGGTCCAGATCTTGGTAGCGTCGAGCGCGTTGAAGTCGAACTTGTCGAGCTGCTCCGGCTTCAGGAACTGCATGTAGAGATCCCACTGCGGAAATTCGCCGCGCTTGATGGCCTCCTGCAGATCCTGGGTGGCGTTGTTGAAATTCTGTCCCTGCACCGTCGTCGCCTCGGCCGCCGTCAGGTTCTGTTCGCCTTGCTTGCTGTCCCAGTGAAACTTCACGTACGTGACGGCATTGCGGCTGTTGACGAATTTATAGGCATGCACGCCGTTGCCATCCATGAAGCGGTAGCCGCGTGGCGTGCCGTAATCGGAGTACAGGCGCGTCAGCATCTGCGTCGATTCAGGCTGGTGGCTGAAAAAATCGAAGAAGCGATTGGGGTCCTGGATGTTGGTGTCGGGGCTGGGCTTCAAGCTGTGGACCATGTCGGGGAACTTGATGGCGTCACGGATGAAGAACACCGGCAGGTTGTTGCCCACCAGGTCCCAGTTGCCGGCAGTCGTGTAGAACTTCGTCGCGAAGCCGCGCGGATCGCGCAGGGTTTCAGGCGAGTGATTGCCGTGAATCACGGTGGAGAAGCGCACGAACACCGGCGTTTCCATTCCCTTCGTGAACAGCTTCGCCTTGGTGTATTCGGACAGGTCGGCCGAAGCGACGAACACTCCGTAAGCACCCACGCCGCGCGCATGCACGACTCGCTCGGGAATACGCTCGCGATCGAATCGCTGTAGTTTCTGGATCAACTGCACATCCTGCAGCAGCACCGGACCCGTCGCTCCGGCAGTCTGGGAATTCTGATTGTCGCCGACCGCGGCGCCGTTATCGCGCGTGAGCGTGGTTTGCGCGGACACATTGAACGCCGGCAATGTCAGCGGCAGGCAGATCGCAAGCGTCACGCTCGCGGAAGACAGGGACTTGGGAAACATGAGCACCTCGGTGTGCATTCGATTGGGACACTGACATTAGGGAGCGGCCCGCGCGACGGGAAGTTGAAAATATCGTTGAGGCTCATCGAGAACATCGATGAGCGCTCCCGTCGCGATCGAGAAATGATTACTGCGCGGCCCGGGTGCCCGCGGGAATGCGTTCGCGTAGCAAGGTGCCGAGGAGTTTCAATTCCTCGCTGCGCTCATGCCCGCGACGCCACACCAAGCCAATGCGCCGTGAAGCACCGGACGCCAAAGGCCTGACCACCAGCGAACCGGTCGCTCCTGAATGTGCGGCGAGTGCAGGCAGTAGCGTGCATCCCATGCCTGCGGCAACAAGTTGGCGCAACGTTTCCAGGCTGGTGGCGCGGAAATCGGCATCGTCATCGTCGACGGGGCCGATCTGTTGACAGATATCCAGCGCATGTCCGCGCAGGCAATGACCGTCGGTGAGTAACAGCAGCTTGAGTTCCGACAAGCGCTCGTCGGAGACGCTGTCCTGCAAGGCGATGTCGTGGTCGGGCGGGCACGCGACGAAAAACGGTTCGTCGAACAACGCGACGCATTCGCTGCTGTCTTTATCCACCGGCGCAGGCAGCGCGAGGAATGCCGCGTCCAGGAGTTTGTCGCTGAGCTTGTCGACGAGGTTCGGCGTGAGATCCTCGTGCATGACCAACTGCAATTTAGGATAGCGCGCGCGAACGGCGGGAATGAGCCATGGCAGGAAATAAGGCGCCAGCGTCGGCATCACTCCGAGGTTGAGAGCGCCTTCCAGCGTGCCGCGGCGCATGCGTGTCAGTGCAAGGATGGAATCAGCTTCCTGCAGCAGGTGACGTGCGCGCTCCACGACCATCGCGCCAATAGGAGTCAATACAGGCTGCTTGCCCTGACGATCGACCAGCGTATTGCCGAGATAACTCTCGAGTTTGCGCAGTTGCGCGGACAACGTCGATTGGGTGACATGGCAAGCCTCTGCGGCGCGGCCGAAATGCCGATGATCGGCAATGGCCACCAGGTACAGCAGCTCACGCAACGTCATGAAGTCATCCCCTTTCCTCTCGTTATCGTTTACCGCGGGCGGCGCGGCGAACGGGAGTCTCGGCTCAGGGGAATGCTTTTACCAATCGTTACTCCAAATCCCACCCCATAGGAAGGCTCAATGGAGCGACTAGCCGCTGGATAGGCGTTTCAATTTCACGCCGGTGCGCTCGACTTCGAAAACATCGGGCCCGGTCTTCTTCACGTACAGGCCGTTCTTGAGCCGGTAGGACTTACTGGTCACCTGCGATTGGACCGGCGCGTTCTCACGAGCCTGCACGTGTATGGTCGACGATTCGATCAGGACGAACTGCTCGCCTTTGTCATCGGCAGCCGCGAATTCGCCGGTGTCTTTCACTTCGATTCTTGCCATGACGCCTCCCCGGCGTGAGCAAATTAGCGTTCAAGTTTGGCACTTTTTGTCCATTTCGCCCGTTGTATACGGCTGTGCTTGCCGGTAGAACGAGCGCGTGCAGTGGATGTTCCTGGCGCTGCGGTTATCAACGATGTATCCACGAGACGACAGCGGATGCGATACTGCCCGTGCGAGCCGCAGCACCGGCCAGCCCTATTCGAGACCTGAACTCATATGACCACACCGAAGAAAAAGTCCACCAAGAAATCCGCGGCCGCCAAGCCGGGCTGGGCGGAGACCATGAAAAAAGCGCTGGAAAAGAAGCGTCCGTCCGGTGGCTGGCCGGATCAAGCCAAGCCGCGCGATTCGGGAATCCAGAAGGTCAAGAAGAACGCATTTTGATCAGCCCAGGTCGTGGGTGGCGAAGCTACCTCACGACCTCACCTCGTGGCGACGCTCAGAGCGACGCGCCGTCCAACATTTTCAGGCTGCCGTTGTCGATGGCCTGCACCAGGTTCTGCATTGCCTGTTCACGCTGCACCGGGTCCAGTTGCGCGAGCTGCTGATGAAAGCCGATGCGCTCGATGTCTCCCCATTCACCGCCGGCAATGATCGCGTTGGCTGCCTCCAAGGCATCCTGCTGTTGTTGAAGCGATGCCGTCACTACAGGTGATGCGATTGAAGACTGCTCCATGTGTCCGGCGTCGGCGCCGGAGTTCGCCAATGCAGCAGTCAAAGCAGCGGCCAGTTCCTCTCTCAATATCGCCCGTACCTGGCTCTCATCGAGTGACGCGGTTGCTTTGACCGGCTGCACGTATGACGGCGAGCCGACGGCGCTGCTCGCATGAACCGCCGCGGAATCGCTCGCCGCGATCCGCTCGAAGCTCACGCCGGCAACGATACCGCAAGCGAGCAACAGTCCGCTGAAGATGTTCTTGATCATGGCGGTGACTCCTGGCAGTGCGCGTCAGAGGTAGCTCGAACCCTGCTGCGAATTGATGCCCATGCAGTGATGGGAGGCATCGCCGTAGAAGTAGATCCAGCTCGATTCGTTCAACGAAGACACCAGCGCCAGCCAGGCGGGAGATGGATTGTAGGTATAGCAGTAGTAGCTCGCGCCGTTGGCGGCTGTGGCCGAGCATTGAATGTAGTTGCTGGTCGTCGAACTGGTGTACGTGCTCACATACGCGCCGAGATAGCAGGACACGTTCTCGGTGCTGCCCGAGTTGTTACGCGCATCCTTGAGTGCGCCGTAACCGAAGTTGGAACCTACTGTGGTGCTGGTGTTGGTGTTGGCGCCGGCGAAGACGGATGACTGCAGCAGCAGGCCGGCGGTCAGGGCGGCGACGATGGAGAGCTTGTTCATGGCGAATCCTCGGTCGGGTGAAAGTGTCTGGCGATCCGGCAGTCCTGCTGCCTGGAGGCCAGATTCACCGATGGCCATGCGAGGAACCATGGACGCGCGCTGACCCGATTCTGACTTGTTCATGACGCGTCGCCGCGCGCCCGGCGTCATTGAAAGACCAGCCTCAGGGCATTCCAAGCGGACTTCGTCGCGCCCGAAACCCCGGCCGGGCTGTCCGGCCCGCGGCCCATCGCATGCATGGAATCATCGCGGTTCAGCCACAATATCTGGCCCACCAGCGGCTTAGGCGCGGCCCCGAGCGACCCTCGCAGCGGCGAAGTGCGTTGACCGCACGATTCCCGCGTAAAATCGGTGAATTTCTTTTGCGATACAACAAGTTCGGCTAGAATGCCGCCCCCGACGCAGGAGCGGTGGCCGACTGGCCGACGCGCTCACTGGATATCCCCACAGGTGATCGCAGGCGTGAGCGCTGTCTCACCTCGATGACTGTGGCCACGCGATCGATTCATCTAACTGAAACTGTATGGAAATTTGCCATGGCCCGCACAACAGCCCTATCTGACATCCGCAACATCGGCATCATCGCGCACGTCGATGCCGGCAAGACGACGACGACCGAGCGGATCCTGTATTACACCGGGCGCAAGCACACGATCATCGACATCCACGACACCAAGGATCTGAAGACGTCGACGACCACCGATTACCTGGAACAGGAACAGAAGCGCGGCATCACGATTCAGAGCGCCGCCGTGTCCGCGTTCTGGCGCAACAAGAAGATCAACGTCATCGACACGCCGGGCCACGTCGACTTCACGATCGAAGTGAATCGTTCGCTGCGCGTTCTCGACGGCGCTGTCGTCGTATTCGACGGTGTCGCAGGCGTGGAGCCGCAGTCTGAAACCAACTGGCGTCTCGCCGACAACTACGGCGTGCCGCGCATGTGCTACGTCAACAAGATGGATCGCAGCGGTGCGAACTTCCTGCGTTGCGTCGACATGATCAAGAAGCGCCTGGGCGCGCGTCCGCTGCTGGTGCAGTTGCCGATCGGCTCGGAAGACAATTTCAAAGGCATGGTCGACCTGGTCGACATGAAAGCGCTGGTCTGGGAATCGGATGACAAGGATGCGGAGTGGCAGATCCTCGATATCACGCCCGACCTCGCCGACAAGCTCAACATCACCGTGCCGAGCGATCGCGCGATCCTGGCCGACATCCCTAAGTACCGCAGCGAGCTGATCGATACCTGTCTCGAACAGGACGATGCAGCGATGGAAGCGTACCTGACGGACGAGGTCGTTCCGACCGCCGCCGTGCTGCGTGCAGCGCTGCGCAAGGGCACGATCACTTCCGCTTTCACTCCGGTGCTCTGCGGATCGTCGTACAAGAACAAAGGCGTGCAACAGGTGCTCGACGCAGTCGTCGATTACCTGCCTGCGCCTACCGACGTCGCGGCGATCAAGACGGTCGATGCCGACGGCGAACCCATCGGCGAACGCAATACTTCCGATGACGAGCCGTTCTCGGCACTGGCCTTCAAGGTGATCAACGACGCATACGGCGCGCTCACTTTCGTGCGCGTGTATTCAGGCGTCCTCACCAAAGGCGCATCGGTGCTGAACTCGACTCGCGGCAAGCGCGAAAAAATCGGCCGCATGGTCGAGATGTTCGCCAAAGAAGCCAACCCCATCGAAGAAGCGCGTGCCGGTGACATCATTGCGCTCGTGTCCATGGCGGACACCGAGACCGGTGACACGCTGTGCGATTCCGCCCACCCGGTGGTGCTGGAGCGCATGCGCTTCCCCGATCCCGTCATCAGCGTCTCGGTGAAGTCCAAGCTCAAATCCGAACAGGAGAAGTTCGGCACGGCGCTCGGCAAGATGGTTCGCGCCGATCCTTCGCTGCATCTCGAAACGGATCGCGAAACCGGCCAGACCATTCTGCGCGGCATGGGTGAGTTGCATCTCGAGGTGACCCTCGACCGCATGCGCACCGAGTTCGGCGTCGAAGGCGTGATGGGCGAGCCGCAGGTGGCTTACCGCGAAACGTTCACCAAGAAGATCGACGAACAGTACGTCCACAAGAAACAGACCGGCGGTTCGGGCCAGTTCGCCGAAGTGTGGATCACCTTCGAGCCGCTGGAGCGCGGCGCCGGTTTCGAATTCGTCGACGAGACGGTCGGCGGTTCAGTGCCGAAGGAATACGTGCCTGCGGTGGAAAAGGGTCTGCGGATGCAGAAGGAAGACGGCGTGCTCGCTCAGTTCCCGACGGTGGACTTCCGCGCGACGCTCACCGACGGCAGCTACCACGACGTCGACTCGAACGCGCTCACGTTCGAAATCGCCGCCAAGGCAGCATTCCGCGAAGGCATCAAGAAGGCCGGCCCGATCCTGCTGGAGCCCGTGATGAAAGTGGAAACGGTAACGCCGGGCGACTACCTGGGCGACGTCATCGGCGACATCAATCGCCGTCGCGGCACCATCCAGGACCAGTTGGAGCGTGGCACCAACATCGCCGTCGTGGCCGTCGTGCCGCTGTCGGAAATGTTCGGCTACATCGGCCATCTGCGCGGCATGACCAGCGGTCGTGCTTCGTACACGATGGAGTTCTCGCACTACGATCCCGTGCCGCGCCAGGTGGCGGACGAGGTCATCGCCGAAGTGGCCAAGGCGAAAGCGGAAGCTCGCAAGTAACCCGGTCTTATCTCAAGCAAGACGTTCCTCGTTTGTAACGGCCCACTGCAACAACCGAAGTTGCAGTGGGCCGGTTTCGCCGAAACACGACCCCGGCGCCGACCGGCACGAGGTTGCATGACATCCTCCGCGACATTCTCCGAACTGCAGGTCCCGCCCGAACTCATCGCGGCGCTCGACAAGCAGCAGATTACCGATCCCACACCCATCCAGATCGCCGCGTTGCCTGTGTTGCTCGCGGGAAAGGATGCGTATTTGCACGCGGAAACAGGCACCGGCAAGACGCTGGCCTACCTGCTGCCCCTTTTCAGCCGCCTCGATGCAACGCAGGCGGCAACCCAGGTCGTGATCGTCGCGCCGACGCACGAACTGGCCATCCAGATTCAACGCCAGTGCTGCGATCTCGCGCAGAACGCCGGCTGGCCGATCCGCTCCCTGCTGCTGATCGGCGGCACGTCATCGGAACGCCAGATAGACAAACTGAAAAAGAAACCGCACGTGGTCGTGGGCTCGCCGGGCCGCATCGGTGAGTTGCTCGCCAAGGGCAAGCTCAAGGCCAGATTCGTTCGCAGCATCGTCATCGATGAAGCCGATCGCCTGCTGACCGAAGAAAGCCTGCTCGCCATCCGCGAGATCATCCGGGCCTCGCCACCGGAGCGACAGCTCATATTCGCATCGGCAACGCTCGAAGCCGAGAGCACAGCCGTCATCGCCACGCTCGCGCCCGATCTCGTGATGCTTCAAGCGGGCGCCGCGGCGGTCAACGAGAACATCGAGCACCTTTACCTGGTTTGCGAGGAGCGCGACAAGCCCGATGAACTGCGCAAGCTGCTGCATGCGCTGGATCCCGAACGCGCGATCGTGTTCGTGCATCGTAACGAGCAGTCGGACAAGATCGCCGCGCGTCTCGCGCATCACCATATTCCCGCTGCGGATCTCAATGCGGCTTTAGATAAACACTACCGCAAGCAGGCCATGGATGGCTTTCGCAGCGGCGCGATCCGCGTGTTGATCGCGTCGGACATTGCCGCTCGCGGTCTCGACATCAAAGGCGTCACGCACATTTTCAATTTCGATGTGCCGACGATGAGCAAGGCTTACCTGCATCGCGTGGGCCGCACCGGCCGCGCCGGCGAGAAGGGACTGGCGGTGACGCTGGTGACGCAGATCGAAGAGCGGGTTGTCCGCCGCTACGAGGACGAGTTGGGGATTGAGATGCAGTGCGTGCGCATGCGTGAAGGACGGGTGATTGCAGCGGGCGGGCGACGCGGCTGAGTATCTCTTAGCTTCGCGGGCGGAACACAGCGCTAGAATCGCTGAGCCGCATATCGAGCCGAGACTACCCACCATGTCAAAATTACTCGCCGCCGTCCTGGCCCTTTCGCTCTCACTGGCCGCCGCCGCCAAGCCGCTCGACATCTATTTCATCGACGTCGAGGGCGGTCAATCCACCCTGCTGGTCACGCCGAGCGGCGAAACTCTACTCATCGACACCGGATTCGCCGGCAACGGCGAAGGGGGCTCGAAGCCCGGCAACCCGAAACAAGCGCGCGACGCCAATCGCATCGTCGCCGCAGCCCGCGATGCAGGAGTCAAACAGATCGACTACCTGCTGATCACGCACTTCCACTCCGATCATGATGGCGGCATCACCGAACTCGCGCAGCTCATGCCGATTCGCACGTTGATCGATCACGGCTCCGTCTCGCCAGACGCTGAAAAAAACGTACCGGGAACGCTTGCCGCGTTCGATGCCTACGTCGCCGTGCGCAACAAGATCCGTCACCTCGAACCCAAACCCGGAGATCGCCTGCCGCTCAAGGACGTCGAAGCCACAGTGGTCAGTTCAGCCTTTGCCACTATCGCCAAGCCGCTCGCTCTCGGCGGCGCCAGCAACCCGGCATGCGGCCCTTCCGCCCTTCCCGCCGGCGATCCGCATGAAAACCCCCGCTCCACCGGAATCGTGGTGCAGTTCGGCAAATTTCGTTTCCTCGATGTCGGCGATCTCAGCGGCCAGCCGCTGTTCGACCTGGCGTGTCCTGTGGATCTCGTCGGCCCGGTCGATGCTTACCTGGTGGCCCATCACGGGGGCTCGGATGCCGCCGAACCCGCCACGTTTGCGACATTCAAACCCAGAGTCGCGATCATGAACAACGGCGCGAAGAAAGGCGGTGCATTGAAGATGTACGAATATCTTCACCAGGTCCAGGGCCTCGACGACGTCTGGCAACTGCATCGCTCGGAGGCCGCGGGCAAAGAGAATTTCGCCGCGACGCGCATCGCCAATCTGGATGACGGCACGGCGCATTGGATCAAGCTCAGCGCGAATGAAGACGGCTCGTTCCGCGTGACGAACGGACGCACCGGTGACTCGATCAGCTATCCCGCGCGCTGACGCCACTCCCGTCGATGCGATTTATCCCCCATTGACGAAACAACACGCGACGCCTACTGTTTCGCCCGCCGTGTGCGGCACACCGCAAGCCATCCAGTTGCCATTGAAGGCAAGAATGCTTATGCAGTCCCGGCAGGAGGATCTCAGATGGATACTGATGCGTCACCTGGTGCGAGCAGCCTAAGCGGGCGCCTGTTCGCCGCACTCATGTTTCCCGCGCTCGGATTCGCCCAGACGCCGCCGGACAATACAGAGGACGACATCATTGCGAGCATCGTCGTCACCGCACAGAAACGCGCCACGGCGCTGCAGGATGTGCCTTTCTCGGTAGCAGCATCGAGCGAGCAGCAGATCCGCGAATCGGGGGCCGGCAACATCGCCGAGTTGTCGCGCAATTTCGCAGGCCTTACGATCACAGACCTGGGGCCAGGCCAGAGCCAGGTAGCGATTCGCGGCATCAGCGCGGGCCAGGTGGTGCGAGACCTGGTCGGCGGAGTGAAGGAATCGGTGGGCGTGTATCTCGACGAATCGCCTATTTCGCAGGCACTGTTCACGCCCGACCTCGACCTGTTCGACCTCGAACGCTTCGAGCTGTTGCGTGGTCCACAGGGCACGCTGTTCGGCGCCGGTTCGGGAGCAGGCACGGTGCGCTACATCACCAAGCAGCCCGTCATCGGCAAGTTCGAAGGCACGGCGGAAGTCGGTGCTTATACCGGCAAGGACAGCGACAACGGCGGCAGCCTCAGAGCGGCCGTCAATCTACCGATAGGCGATACGACAGCGGCGCGACTCGTCGGTTACTACAACGATTTCGCCGGCTTCATCGACGCGCACTACCCCGGACGCGCGGTGAAGAACGACGTGAATGGCGGCGAACGCTACGGCGCACGCGTGGCTTTGCTCGTGCAGCCGAGCGAGAGTCTCTCGATCATGCCGCGCATCGTCTATCAGCGCCTGCAGACCGATGGCTATCCGCGCTTCGACGTGTACAGCATTCTGGGCAATCCGTTCACCACCACCGAGCCGCCGGTAACGCCGGGCGAACGCGGCCAGGTCACGCAATTGCGAGAGGGCATCGACGATGAGTTCCTGCTCGCCGATCTCACGATTGCATGGGGACTGGGCGACGTCACGCTGACATCGATCAGTTCCTACACGGATCGCGACGTCGTCGTACTGCGCGACGCAAGTTCGCTGACGGGAAGCATCACGTACGGCAGCTTCAACGGCACGCCCGCGGAAGTGCGCCTGAATTCGCCGCTGATCGATACGACCAAGCTGCAGGTGTTCAGCCAGGAAGTGCGACTCGCCTCGGCCGGTGGCGGCGCATTCGAGTGGCTGACCGGCGCTTTCTATCAGCACATCGATCGTGAATATGGACAGGACCTGCCGACACCGGGCTACGACGCCCTGCTGACCCGTCTGGGCATACCCACCAGTGCGGCGTTCAATGCGCCGCCGGACACACCTTATTTCTCGAAGGTGCCGTTCACGATGAAACAGTTCGCCCTGTTCGGGGAAGGCACGTGGCATCTCACGCAGCAATGGAGCCTGACGGGCGGCGTGCGTTATTACGACTTCAAGGAAGATCGCGAACTCACCTTCGCCGGCGTATTTGCGGACGTTGGTTACACGCGGCAACACGGCTCCACCAGTTCCGATGGTTTCTCGCCGCGCGTGATCGTGGCGTTCGAGCCGAACGACGACGTGTTGCTCACTGCGCAGGTTGCCCGCGGCTTTCGTCTTGGCGGCATCAACGATCCGCTCAACGTGCCTCTGTGTGCCGCACCCGACCGGGCGACTTACGGCGGTCAACCTACATTCGATGACGAGACCGTCCTCAACTACGAACTCGGCGCGAAGATGCAGCTCGCCGAAGGACGAGTGACGCTGAACACCGCGCTGTTCTATGCCGACATCGACGACCTGCAGGTCATCGCCGATGCCGGTTCATGCTCGTCGCGAATCGTGCTGAACGCGCAGGCGAAGTCCGTGGGTGGCGAAGTCGAATTGCAGGCACGCCCCACCGCCAACTGGGACTTAGGCGTGTCCGCAACCTATCAGCAAGCGGAGATCACCGAGACGCGGGCCGACGCGACCGGCACGCCCATCGCTGGCATTCGCAAAGGCAATCGGCTGCCGACCTCGCCGGAATTCCAGGCATCGGCAAGCGCAACCTATAGCTGGCCGTTCTCCGCGAGCCTGGAAGGCTTCGCGAATTTCACCGCGCAATATGTAGGTTCCTCTTACACGCAGCTTGCCGACCAGGAGTCGCCCTTCGGACAGGTCGACAGCAATCCGGCAACGCCCGCGCCGGGATTCTTCGCGTTCGGCAATCCCACCATTTCGGGTTTCACCTTCGATCCGGAACTGCCCGCCTACGACATCGGCAACCTGCGTTTCGGCGTGCGTTCCGGCGGTTGGGAAGCGGCCGCGTACGTCAACAACCTGTGGGACGAACGAGCCCGCCTGTCACTGGATCGCGAGCGCGGCAGTCGCGCTCGCGTCGGGTATCTAACCAATACACCGCGTACTTACGGTGTGATGCTACGTACGAGCTTCTGACGAACGAGGCATCGTCTGGCCGAGACCGGTGCCCGCCAGGGCACCGGAAACCGGGACACGCGACTGCCTCAGCCGAAAGTGAGCTTTCCCTGCATGACGGCCCAATGACCGGGGAACGAGCAGAAGAACGTGTAGTCGCCGCCCTTCTTCAAAGCCGAAGTCGGAAACTTCACGCTGGTGCTCTGGCCACCGCCGACCACCTTGGTATGCGCGATGACGCGCTTGTCGCCCGGCGGCAAGTAATCGTTGGTGGGGCCAGCCGTCATTCCTGCCGTGGCCACTGCCTGAAACACCGGGGTCTCTGTCAGGACCCAATTGTGGCCCATGGCGGTGATCGGCAACTTGCCGACATGCTTCAGCGTCAACTCCACCTCGGTGCAATCGGCGGCGACGGCAATGGTCTTCTGGCTGAACTGCATGGCATCGGTGCCTTCGATATTGACCGGGCAGGTCTTCGCCGACACCGTCGCTGCATGGGCCATCATCGTGCCGGCAAGCAACGCAACCGCTAACAACTTGGAACTGTTCATCTTGAGCACCTTCCTTTAGTGCGGCTTGGATTGCCGCGCCGACATTCTCAGCAATCGGCAACACATCCACAACCGACACTCGCCACATCGGCGCCGGCCCTTGAAGTTTCGATGCGCGCCGTCATCAAAGTCGGACATTTCTTGCGAGCAAATCATGGCAACGCCGGTAAAGATCGACTTCGTCTCCGATGTCTCCTGCCCCTGGTGCGTCATCGGCCTGAAAGCGCTGGAAGGGGCGCTGCAGCGGCTGGATGGCGAAGTCAGCGCGGACATCCATTTCCAGCCCTTCGAACTGAACCCGCAGATGCCGCGAGAAGGCCAGAACATAGCCGAGCACATCGCGCAGAAATACGGTTCGACGCCCGAACAACTGGCGGCCAGCGGCGAAGCGATCCGTGCTCGCGGCGCCGACCTCGGCTTCACTTTCGACATGGAAAAGCGCGACCGCATCTACAACACGTTCGATGCGCATCGGCTGCTGCACTGGGCGGGACTCGAAGGGCGCCAGCACCAGCTCAAGCAGTCGCTGTTCGAGGCGTATTTCACCGAAGGTCGCGACCCGAGCGATCACGGGGTGCTGCTCGACGTTGCGGCCAAAGCCGGGCTTGATCCGCGGCGCACATCTGAAATCCTCGCCAGCGGCGAATTCGCCGCCGAAGTGCGGGAGCGCCAGAAGTTCTACGGCGCGCAAGGCATCCAGGCCGTGCCCTCGGTCATCGTCAACGACAAATGGCTGATCCAGGGCGGCCAGCCCGTCGAGGCGTTCGAGAAGGCGCTGCGGCAGATTGCGGCGGAGAGTGCTGGCTAACGCTCGGTTCAGCAGCGCTACTGCGCAAATCGCCGGAAAAAGCTCGTCTCCTTCCACCGCGGCCGCGTATCGCGGTTGGCGATAGCCTCCACCACTTTCACGTAGACTGCGTTGAAATCGACGGCAGCCTGCAGATCCACGGGCTGCTGCAGGTCATCCGAGGGCGCGTGATAGCGCTCCTTGCGCCACTTCTTGATGATTTCGTGCTCGGGTGAATCCTTCACGAAACCCACCTTCAGCGACAGCGACGGAATGCCGCGGCGGATGAAGCTGTACTGGTCGCTGCGCGTGAAGGAATTGCGCTCCGGCTCCGGATCGGCCAGCACGCCGATACCGAGCGGGCCGGCCAGCTTGCGCAGATCGTCGCCGAGGTCCGACTCATCCAGCCCCTGCACGATCAGGCTCTTCAAGGGGAAGTGCGGCTGGAACATGTCGATGTTGAGATCGGCCACGATGGCCTGCGCCGGCACTGTCGGTTTGTTTGCGAAGTAGCGCGAGCCGAGCAGGCCCTTCTCTTCGGCGGTGACGGCGACGAACAACACCGAGCGCTTGAGCTTGACCTTCGCAGCATCGAGTGCAGCGGCGATCTCGATCAAGGTCGCGATGCCGGACGCGTTGTCCATCGCGCCGTTGTTGATGCGATCGCCATTGATGGGCTCGCCGATGCCGAGATGATCGACATGCGCCGAGATCACCACATATTCCGCCTTCAACCGCGGATCGGTTCCGGGACGCGAGCCGACGATGTTCTGCGACGTGACCTTGCTCGACTCGAAGGCTACTTCCGCCACTACGCTGTTCGCCAGCACGAATCGTTCGAGCGGTCGGTGATTGGTGGCGGCCGCGAGCAGATCCGCATACGCGTGACCGCTGCCCTCGAAAAGCTTGCCGGCGCGTTCGGGATTCACCGTCACGGCAATCTGTTGGCCGGCGGTTTCATCCAGCGCCGCGTCCGCGATGGACATTGCCGGCGCAAGTCGCGCGAGTTTGGAGCGATCCCACGGAATGTCCTGACCACGCGGGTTCTGGATCGTCAGCGCGCCGATGGCGCCGGCGCGCTTCAAAGCACTCCATCGCTCCCCCGCCGTCTGGTAGTGAGCGAGCAACGGCCCGGGAATGTTCTGCGGACCGCCGCTGAAGAAGACGGCAACTTTGCCCTTGAGATCCATGCCTGCCAGATCGTCGTGACCGATTTCGGGAACCGTCAGCCCGTAACCCACGAACACGAGCGGCGCACGCACGTTGGCAGCTGGAGAGATGCGCATGTTGATGGTGGCATCCTCACCCAGCGTCAGCGCCTCCAGCTGGCCGCCGCGCTCGAGCGAAAGATGCGATCGTTCTTCGACGATACGCCGCGAGATGAACGGCACCGATTGCACGTAGCCACCGGCATCGCCGGCCGGACGCAACCCGGCTTTGGCAAACTGTTTCGCAACGTAATCAGCCGCCTTGCGATGGCCTTCGCTGCCCGTCTGGCGGCCCTCCAGGCTATCGTCTGCGAGGTACTGGATGTGTGCCCACCAGCGCTGCTGCGCTTCATCTGCAGAGTGAGCCGTCATCGCCACGCACAGACCGCCGATCACCAACCAAGCACCGAGTCGCATCGTCTGGCCTTCCGATTTGAATTGAAGTGGCCAGGAGCATAAGCGGCTGTGGCGTGGGGAAGCCAGTCTCTTGCTTGCCTTCTCTCTTCTGGCACGGAGACCGGCGCCTGGAATTTTCGTTCAGAACTTACCGCGGATGCCGAAGAAATAACGCTTGCCGAAAGTCTCGAACTGGATCGGCCGCGCCGGTGCGTTCTCCTGCACCATCTGCTCATTGGTGAGATTGATGCCTTCCAGGAAGAGCGACAGCGACGGCGTTATGTTGTAACCGGCGGACGCATCGAGCTGGCCATAGGCCTGGTTGAACTCGGGCAGGTTGCCGCGGCCCAGGGCAGTGATCAGCCAGCGCGAGCGCCAATTGTATGAAGCACGCACGCTGAACGTCTCGTTCTCGAAATACAGCGAGTAGTTGTAGCTCTCGCGCGAGAGTCCCGGAAACGACAGCGACGAGCCGTCGATCAGGTTGAGCTGCTTGAAGCCCTTGTCCTTCTGGTAGGTGTAGTTGGCGAGCGCACCTAAGCCGTTGAACGGCGCGGACAGGAAATCGAACGCATACTGCACGCCGCCTTCGATGCCGTTGACGGTGACGTTGTCGTTGCCGTTCACCGGGCGACTCACACTGTAGGTCTGGCCATCGGCTTCGGAGACTTCCAACGCCGTCTGGTTGAGAATGAAGCGCGAGATTTCCTTGCGGAACGCCGCGAGCGAAGCGAAATTCTCCGCCGAGAAATACCATTCCAGTCCGAGGTCGTAGTCGGTCGCGAGGAAAGGCAGCAACGAAGGATTGCCGCGCGATCCGGTCAGGCCAACCACATCGAGACTGCGACGGATGGCGAGTTGCCCCGGCGATGGCCGGGCCATCACTTTCGCCGCCGCAAAACGCGCGACCAAGGTGTCTTCGAGCAATCCTATCTTGAGGTTCATCGACGGCAGCGCCTGCGTGTAGCCGCCATCGATCGAACCTGTCGGGAACGTGATCGCCGTCCCTTGCTGAAGGCGCGTATAGCCGCTGGAACTGGTATCCGTGTCGACATAACGGACGCCGACGTTACCGCTCACCGGTAAGGCGAGATCGGGAAAGGAGAACTGCGCCTGCGTGAAATAGCCGGTGGTCTTCTCCTCCACCGACCAGTTGTCGAGATAAGCGAGGAACGTTCCCTGCGAGTTGGCATTGGCGTTGGTCACGTACGGACTCAGCGTTCCGGCCAACGGATTTGCCGCGCCACCTGCCGCGAGCGCGGCAGCAATAGTCGCATTGGTATTGTCGTTCCAGTAACGCGTGCCGCCCGAATAACCGAGATCGCCGGTCGAGAAAAATTCCAGCGGGTTGGTCCGCGACGTCGCATCGATGATGCTTTCGATGGCCGAACATGGAACCTGCGCGACCACCACGCTGCCGGCGCTTGCGACGTCAGCCGACGGCGTGCGGCAACTCAATCGCACCGTCTTCTGTCGCAGCACCTGGTCGGTCTCGTAATCGTGCTGCTGGATGCCGGCCTGCAATTTCAGCCACTCGACGCCCGCGGGGCGATACTCGACATTGAAGCCGACTGAGATTTCATCCGTGTCGTTGTCGCGCGGGTTGTAGACGGAATCCAGGCGATTCACGCCCTTCCCCGCGTTCAGATCGAAACCGCCCGGAAAAGTAATGTTGGGCGCGCCTTCGCTACCGGTGTAATCGACCACCGCGCGCGATAGCCCGAAGACACCCGCGGTGGAATTGATTTCGTCGTTGTGAACCTTGGCGTTGGAATAATCCACGCGGCCGTCGAAGGTGAATCGGCCGACATTCCACGAACTACCGAGCACCGTCGTGTATTGCGTGCGCGTGAGGCTGCCGAGAATGTTTCGATACGACAGGTCCAGCGGGAACGACCCGTTGACGCCATTGCCTGTGAACTCGATGTGGTCGACTGTGTTATCCACACCCACAGTAGTGTTCGCGTAGTCGAACAGGCCGCCGTCCGCATTCAACTGCAACAGCGTGTTATCGACCTCTTCCTTGCCGCGCGCATAGGTCAGGTCCCAGAACAATTTGAAATCGTCGTTCGGTCGCCACTCCACCACCGAACTCAACGCCTTGCGATCGGTCTCGCGACGATTGTTCTGGAAGCGCGGAATCTGCGGATACCAGTCGCAGGTGCCGTCGCCATTGAAGTCGTTGCTCCTCGCGCCGCGAGTAGTAGGAGCGCCGCATGCCGGCGGGCCTGCAGTGCCCGCCGCGAAACGATTCCAGCCGGTGGTGTTGGCCACCGCGTCGTAGAGATGACGCTTCTCCCATTGCAGCGAAAGTAAAGCACCCAGTGTGTCATCGAGGAACAGGCGGCTGCCGAACACAGCGAGCTTGGGATCGGTCTCCTCGGCCAGATCCGAATACACCAACTGCGCGGAGCCCGCGATATAAGTCTCCGCCGAATCGAAAGGACGGCGCGTGACGATGCGGACCGTGCTGATCCCGCCTTCGGTCATGTCGGCCGTCGGCGTCTTCACCACTTCGATGCGGGACACGAATTCCACTGGCAGGTCGCGGAAGTCTACGGAGCGATCGCTGGCGGCCACTGTCAGCGGCAGCGCACCCGTACCGTTGATTTCGACGCGGATCAGATTCGCTTCGGCGCCGCGCACGCTGACGCTGCGGCCTTCACCATCCTGGCGACTGATCTGCACACCAGTAATACGCTGCAACGCCTCGCTGAGATTCTTATCGGGAAAATCGCCGATGTCCTCCGCCGAAATCGCATCGACGATCTGGATGGAATCGCGTTTTATATCCAGGGACTCGCGCAGGCCGGCGCGAATGCCGGTGACGATGACTTCTTCGAGTTCCCGCGGCGATGCAGTCGTGGATGCGGGGTTTGTTTGCTGTGCGAGTGCCGGACCGTGCAGCAACAGTGCCGCAGCCATTGCATAAACCGACGAGTCGCCGACCACCCGCCACTGCTGGTGCTTGCGCATTTTCCGTTCCCCCGTCTTCCGCTGACTTTCGCATTTATCTGGTTGCCTTCGGCCGAACGCACGGAGAATCGCAGCGAACGGGCAGGCACGAGCACGAGCCCCACCGCTTGCTGGGTAATCCTCCGGATGCCGCCGTTGACACCGGTTACCCTATGGGTAATGTGCGTGAATTTGCACCTGTCTGAATGGATTTGCAAGTTTATGAACGAGGCGCGTACCTTGTCGCCTCTACCGTTGACTTATCCTCGTCCGACCATGCCGTACTCCAAAGTTCTTTTACTATGTGCTCTGCAGTGCGCCGCGCTGAGCGGCTCGTTCGCCACGCGCGCCGACGCCGACACGCCGCCAAAAGACTGGATCGATCCAGCCACTGGCCATCGCATCGTCCGCCTCTCGGATGAACCCGGTACACGCTCGTTATACTTTCATCAGAACAGCATCACGCCCGACGGGCGCTTCGTGATCGTGAC
This sequence comes from Steroidobacteraceae bacterium, assembly GCA_040509875.1. Classification (GTDB taxonomy): domain Bacteria; phylum Pseudomonadota; class Gammaproteobacteria; order Steroidobacterales; family Steroidobacteraceae; genus Steroidobacter. The sequence goes on from JBEVKB010000018.1 coordinate 19,164, forward strand.
GGGGCCGTCGGGCATCTCCGCCATCGAACTCGCCACGCGCAAGAACCAACTCATCGTTGCGGGCAAAGCGCAGGCGTTGTTCGTCGGCCGCAAAACGGGCCTGGTGTATTTCGCTCGCTCCGCGGGCGCCGGTGTTTCCGAACAGCAGACGCCCACATCTGTGTTTACGATTGCGGCAACAGGCGGAAAGCCGCGAGAGGTTGCGAAAATCGCGCGCGGCTTCATCGGGTCGGTCAACGCCGACGAGACTCTGTTGCTGGGCGTGTTCGCGGAACGTGACTTCGCGCTCGAGACCGGTCCGCGCGATCCACGTTTCGATTCCGCTTACGCAGCGAAGGGGCCGGACGGTAAACCGCTCACTTTCGCCGATGCCAAGGAAGTGCGACTCGATGCGCGCGCCGAGGCTGGAATTCCCATGGAAATGTTCACTGTCGATCTGAAGAACGGTGTGCAGAAGACCATTCATCGCTCCACTGCATGGCTGAATCATCTGCAGTTCTCGCCCACCGATCCGCAACTGCTGATGTTCTGCCATGAAGGGCCATGGCATCGCGTCGATCGCATCTGGTCCATGCGCCTGGGCGATGCGCAACCGCAGTTGGTCCATCGCCGCACCATGAACATGGAGATCGCCGGGCACGAGTTCTTCGGTGTGGATGGACGCAGTATCTGGTACGACCTGCAGACTCCACGCGGCGAAGTATTCTGGCTGGCCCGCGCCAATCCGGACGGCAGCGGCCGCGATTGGTTTCATGTCGAACGCGATCAGTGGTCGGTGCATTTCAATGTCGCACCCGACGGCTCATTCTTCGCGGGTGACGGCGGCGACGAAGAAATGGTCGCCAAGGCAAAGGACGGCAAGTGGCTCTACCTGTTTCGTCCGGAGCGCATCAAGGATGTCGCCGGCCTGGCTGCGCCGGATGCGGAGCACCTGATCCGCCCTGGGACGCTGCGACCCGAACGCCTCGTCGACTTGCGCAAGCACGACTATCGTCTCGAACCCAATCTCATCTTCACGCCCGACGGCAAGTGGATCGTCTTCCGTTCCAACATGCATGGCGACGCCCACACCTACATGGTGGAGATCCGTAAAACCGGCTCCGGAGCAGTCCCGGCAAACTGATCGGGGCCCGTAATGAATAGCGACGCCAGTCATTTTTAATCAAAATATTTCATTTTCAGTCAGACGCAGGCATTATAAGTCCGAGTAATAAACGGGCTGCGTCTCTCGCCGGACGCAAGATTCGTTGCCGAATGCCAAGAAATGAAGAGCGGCGGATGCATGTCGAAGTCTGCGACAGCGGGGGGTTCGAGTTGAATTATCAACACGGCTGCACTTTTCTGCCGGGCTCGCCGAGCCATTTCGGTGCACAACTGAATTACACTTATGTCGACTCCGAGGTCATGCCCTACTTGGCGCAGAGCGCGACGACTACGCGCAACGACCTGCTCGGACTACCTAAGAATGCTTACAACGCCACGCTGTACTGGGAAAACGAACCACTGAACCAGCGCCTGTCGAGCGCGTGTAACGACGAGTTCCTGGAGGCATTGCCCGCACACCATCCCCAGTTCAATTTGGGCGTTCCGTAACGTTTCTGAACGCACCTGCCATCCCCCTCCTGCCGCGGGTCGTGTGCATGGACGCACTACTCCCCCGCCCCGCGGCTTCTTTTTCACTTCCCACGAAAGCGGTTCGAGCAAAGCCCAGGCGGCTGACATGAGTACGCACGCGTTTCGCATGAAGCTCAAGCCCGGCGCCACGCAGGAATATCGTCGCCGGCACGAGGAGATCTGGCCGGAGCTGGCCCAGCTGCTGCGCGACGCCGGCATTCACGACTATTCGATTTTCCTCGACCAAGAAACGCTGCACCTGTTCGCGGTGCTCAAACTGCGACCCGATCACAGCCGCGATTCGTTGCCGCAGCATCCGATCATGCAACGCTGGTGGAACTACATGGCGGACCTGATGGAAACCGGGCCCGATCGACGTCCCAGCGAATGGCCGCTGGAGTCCATGTTTCACCTGGATTGACGGTGGGGATAGTGATTCACACGCATCGCGCCTGTTGCCTGCTGCTGTCGGCTGTCGTGACTTCAATGGCCCTCGCACCGTCGCTTGCGGCCGCAGCGAACACGGCGACGACTGCCGCTCACCGCATCACCTGGGATTCGCAGTCCCTGTCGATCGACGGCATGCGCACTTTCATCTGGAGCGGCGAGATGCATCCGTTCCGGCTGCCGAGCCCCAGCCTGTGGCGCGATGTGCTGGAGAAGATGAAAGCCAGCGGTTACAACACCGTGGCCTTCTATTTCGATTGGGGCTATCACTCGCCCAGGCAGGGCGTCTACGATTTCTCCGGCGTCCGCGACCTCGACCTGCTGCTGACCATGGCGAAGCAGGTCGGGCTGTACGTGATCGTGCGACCGGGACCGTATATGAATGCCGAGATCACCCGCGGCGGATTTCCTAGCTGGCTGGTAACACAGGCGGCTCGCGCTCGTACCGATGCGCCTGAGTACTTGGCCGCCGCCGATGAGTGGCTGACGCAGGTCAACGCCATCGTTCGCCGCCATCAGCTTACCGATGGCGGCGGCAGCGTGGTGCTCTACCAGATCGAGAACGAGTTGGACCTGGTCACGCCCACTCATCGACGCTACATGCAGCATCTGCATGACAAGGTGCGCGCCGATGGCATCGCCGTACCCATCTTCCACAACGACAAAGGCCGCAACGGCTTGTGGGTGCCGGCCGATTCGAAAGTACCCGAGGTGGTACACGGGCCCGTCGACATCTACGCATTCGATGGTTATCCAGGCGGCGGCTGCAATGCGGATGCAACGCCGGGCACACCTAACATCGCGCCTGACTGGGGTTTGTACAGTCTGGGTGGCGCGAAAGGCGGCGCGACTGCCTCGCCATCAACACCGCCTTTCGCGGCAGAGTTCGGCGGCGGCTGGTTCGATTTCTGGGGCAGCAACGATACCTATCCCTGTACCGCGATTCGCAACGGTCCCGGTTATCAGCGCGTGTTCTATGGCACCAACATCGCCAACGGCCTCACGCTGCAGAGTTTCTACATGTCGTTCGGCGGCACGTCGTGGGGCTGGCTGCCGGCGCCCGTCGTATTCACTTCTTACGACTACGGCGCGACCCTCGATGAGGCGCGCCGCCTGCGCAACAAGGCGGGCACGATGAAACAGCTCGGGCAGTTCATCGCTGCCGTCCGCCCGCTCACGCAAATGACCAAGGCTGCGACCGTCACAGCCTCTTCGGCGGCGATCAAGATTTATCACAACGTCGATGCGCAATCGCAAACCCACTTCTACGTGCCCATGCACCAGCCGTCGAACGCGGTCGGCAACGATGCTTTCACGTTCAAGCTGAACACTACCGACGGCGATTACACGCTGCCACAGCAGGGCACACTTCGCATCGAAGGGCAGGACGCGAAGATCCTGCTGGCCGCGTATGACCTGGAACGCCAGCACCTGGTGTACTCGACGTCGGAACTGCAGACCCACCTGCGACTGAGAGACACCGACCTGGCCTTGCTCTACGGACGCGAGAACGAAGACGGCGAGACGGTGTTGCGCTACTCGTCACCCCCACTCGTGAAAATATTGGAAGGCGATGTAGCGAGCAGCTTCGACGCCGGCAAAGGCGACTTGCGCTTCAACTACAAGCATACGAGGCTCGCCCGCGTGCAGATTTCCGGCGGCGGTCGCGCACCCCTGTTGCTTATGATCGGCAGCGAAAGCACTGCGCAGACGTTCTGGCGACAGGAAACCCCGGCTGGCGCAGTGTTGGAGCGTGGACCAGCGCTGGTTCGCAGTGCGGAGATTCTTGGTAATACTCTCGCATTGAAAGGCGACACGACGCAGGCCAGCGATCTCGAGATCTGGACGGCATCGACGGCGCGCAATGTCACCTGGAACGGCGAACCTGTGGAGACGAGGAGAACGCTCGCCGGCAGCCTGCTGGCGATGCAGACTCTGCCGGGCCCGCAGACTTTCACGCCGCCCAATCTCGCCGCGGCTTCATGGCGTTATCACCTCGATTCGCCCGAAGCGCGGCCGGAGTTCGACGACTCGGCCTGGGCTGCCACCAATCGTCCGCGCACCAACAGCTTGACCAAGCCGCCGTCCGGACAGCCTGTGCTGAACATGGACGACTATGGCTTTCATCATGGCGACGTGTGGTATCGAGGACGTTTCAACGGCGACGCCACCGCGGATACTCTCAGGTTGCATTTCGGGGGCGGCGGCGCGGGCTTGCTGCAAGTGTGGATCGACGGCGTCTTCATCGGCCAGTCAGAGCACGCGACCGGTCTCGATCGTCCGCCGACGACAGGTGTTGCCACATTCACTGTACCGCAGGCATTGCGCACGACGGGCGAGCACGTCATCGCCGTCATGGTCCGCAACAACTCTCACAACTGGGATCTCGATGCGGACGATGCGCACAAGGAAGGTCGCGGCCTCATCTCCGTGTCGCTGGCAGCGCAGACCGGCAAGACTTTCAGCGTGCCGATTCGATGGAAGATTCAAGGCAACCGCGGTGGAGAGAACATCGCCGATTCAGTGCGCGGCGTTGCGAATAACGGCGGGCTCCATGGCGAGCGCATGGGCTGGCACTTGAACGGCTTTCCCGATCGCGATTGGGAAACAGTGAAAGTACCCGACACTCGCGCGGTCGCGGGCACCGCATGGTATCGCACGCAGTTCGATCTCGCTGTTCCCGTCGGACACGATGCCTCACTCGGCATCAGCTTCGGCGATTCCACCAAGCCACGCTCCGCAGGCAAGTATCGCGTGCTCATCTTCGTGAATGGCTGGCACATGGGCCAGTTCATCGCCCACATCGGGCCACAGCGCACCTTCGTCATTCCCAATGGCATTCTCGATCCGCGCGGAAAGAATACATTGGCGCTGGCAGTGACCAGCGACGGGCAACCGGGCAGCGGCCTCGAGAACGTGGCGCTGACGCAGTTCAGCATCGTCCGTGGCGGCGCGCCGCTGGAACTCGTGAGCTCACCTGCATTCGTCAAAGATTCCCAGGATTCCAAGCGAGGAGAGTGACCGTGCCGAACGTCGTTCATGGCATCGCTGCCGTCGAGATCGATCGCAACATCAAGCTGCTGATCGCCAACCTGGTCGACATCAGGGACACGTCCGGTGAATTCCTGCTGCGGCTCGACGACGGCCGCGTCATCGACACCAAGGGCTGGAACGATTGGGAATGGACCCACGGCATCGGCCTGTACGGCATCTACAAGTACTACGAACTCACCGACGATTCGTACTGCCTGGAAATCATGGAGGACTGGTTCCGCGCCCGCTTCCACGTCGGCACGCCGACCAAGAACATCAACACCGTCGCCGCGTTGCTGACGCTCGCTTACCTCTACGAAGAAAGCCGCGACAAAACCTGGCTGCCCTACCTCGACACCTGGGCCGAGTGGGTAATGCACGGCCTGCCGCGCACCGAGGAAGCCGGCTTCCAGCACATCGTTTTCAACTCGGAGAATCCGCAGCAGCTGTGGGACGACACGCTGATGATGAGCGTGCTGCCGCTGGCGAAGATCGGCAAGCTGCTGGGCCGGCCCGAATACATCGACGAGGCGCGTCGGCAATTCATGGTGCACATCAAGTACCTCGTGGATCGCAAGACCGGCCTGTGGTTTCACGGCTGGACCTTCGAGGGTCGCCACAATTTCGCGGAGGCCCTGTGGGCGCGGGGCAATTGCTGGATCACTATCGCCATTCCCGAATTCATCGAACTACTCGACCTGCAGCCGGGCGATCCGCTGCGGCAATTCCTGCTCGCCACGCTCGAAGCGCAAGTGCGCACCTTGGCGAAGTACCAGAGTGCGAGCGGCCTGTGGCACACGCTGGTGAACGATCCCACTTCTTATGTGGAAGCGTCGGCTACCGCCGGCTTCGCGTACGGCATTCTCAAATCCGTGCGCAAGCGCTATCTGAGCGCCGAGTATGAAGCCGTGGGCATCAAGGCATTGCAAGGCGTGCTCGCCAACATCAGCGACAGCGGCGAACTGCAGAACGTTTCATTCGGCACGGCCATGGGCCATGACCTGGAGTTCTACAAGAAGATTCCGCTGACCTCGATGCCGTTCGGCCAAGCGCTGGCCATCCTTTGCCTCGCCGAGTTCAGGCGCGCGTACATCTGATGTCAGCGCGCACCGTCCGATTGGGCCACTACCTCGCGTACGGCTCGAATGATTTTCTCGGCGCGGGCGCGATGGCCGTCATCAGCGGCTGGATCCTGTTTTTCTACACCACGTTCTGCGGATTGACGCCGGTACAGGCAGCCGCCATTTTCGCGATCGCGCGGCTGCTGGATGCGGTGGCCAGCCCGCTGATCGGCTATGTGTCGGATCACTTCCATCGCACGCGACTGGGCAAACGCTTCGGGCGACGCCGCTTCTTCGTGCTGCTGGCCATCCCGCTGCTGCCGAGCTTCTCGCTCATGTGGATCGATGGCCAGTCGTTCTGGTACTACCTCGTGACCTACGTGTTCTTCGAGGTGGTGTACGCGATGGAGATCATTCCGTACGAAACCCTCGCGGCGGAGATGTCTCCCGACTACAAGGTGAAAGCCAAGTTCGCAGGCGCGCGCATCCTGTTCGGACAGACCTCCGCCATCCTCGCCGGCGTGCTGCCCGGACGCATCATCGATGCCTTAGGTCGCAGCTCCGCCGAAACCTTCCTCTACATGGGCCTGTTGTTCTCCGCCATTTTCATGCTGGTGGCGCTCATGGTGTTTCTGTTCAGCTGGGAGCGGCCGCGCAACGAGATCGAGAGCGTCTCGGTGAACGAAGCCGGCGCATCGCCGCTGCGCAGCCTGAAGCGCCTGTACTCGGATCTGTGGGCGACCTTGCGCGTGCGGGCTTTTCGCCTGCATTTGGGGATGTACCTCGGCGGCTACATCAGCCAGGACATTTTCAACTCAGTGTTCACTTACTTCGTGGTGTTCGCGCTCGGCGGCACGGTAGTGATCGCGTCCAACTTTATGGGCACGATGGCTTTCGCGCAGCTGCTGGCGGTCGCGGTCTTCATTCCGATGTGTTTACGGCTGCATCCTGCGCCCTCATATCGAATCGCGGTGACTTTGTTTGCCGTGGGCGTGCTTGGCTTCCTTGCCTTGTATCGACTGGCGCCTGCGCAGACCGCGCTGATCTACCTGCCCGTGATCGTCGCCGGCCTGGGTCGGGGCGGCCTCAACTACATTCCCTGGAACGTCTACAACTACATGGCCGACGTCGATGAAATCGTCACCGGCCGACGCCGCGAAGGCGCCTTCGCCGGCGTGATGACCTTCACCCGCAAGACCACGCAGGCGATTGCAGTGATGAGCGTGGGCATGATCCTGCAGGCGGGAGGTTTCGTGTCCGGCAGCACCACGCAGACGCCGGGCGCGCTCACTACGATCCTCACACTCATGACCCTGGGCACGCTCGCGCTGCTGATGTTTGGGTTCATCGTGTCGCTGCGTTTCAACCTCGACCGCCGCACGCACGCCGTGCTCATGGACGAGATCAGACGCTTCAAGGAGCAGCCCGGCACCCAGCCGACGACGGAACATCGCCACATCGTCGAGGATCTCTCTGGCTGGCCTTACGCACGACTGTGGGGCCGCGGCGACCAGAAGCGGATCGAGTGAGGAGCGGATAGTAAGCCTGGCGTCGGTTGCTACCGACTTCGCGCCGCGAATGCAGACTTAGCATCAAACGCCAGATCGATCGCTGGCATGCTGAGCAACCCCGGGGTGTCGCTTGATCGAACTGGCCGAACTGGCGCAAGAGGGCGTGCTGCGCGAGTTCTTTGCGGAATTGCCGCAACTGCTGAGTCCCGCGAACGGCGTGACCGGCATCGGCCTCAAATACAACGATGATTTTGTCGCGGACGTGGTGCGACATCTATATCGGGAATTCCCCGCTGGCAGCGTCGAGCACTCGGCACGCGTAGCCGCTGCCCTTGCGACGATCACGCGGGAGGAAGGCGAGTTCGGCCTGCTATCGGGAAAGGATCCGGTCAGCGAGAGTTTCGTTTACAGCCCGCATGAAGTGCTGCGCCGCTGGCGGGAACTCTCGTGGCGCCGCTTCGGCCGATCGATGAGCCCCATCGAGATCGAGATCACCTTGGGACCGGATTTTCCGCGCCTGCCCTTCAAATCCGGCGGCGACCGGCTGACCTCGTTTCGCCAGTTTCCCATCCGCCTGCGCCGTTCGAAACGCTCTCGATTGCACTTCGCCGAAAGCGGCGGACGCCTGTGCGAGACCCGGCTGTTTCCCGGCAGGCAAGTCCCCCGCTGGGGAACGCTCGGTGGATTTCTAATCAGCTCCGGCCCGGACGAGTGCTACGCAGTGACGGCGGCGCATGTGCTCTCCGATGACGCCGCGTCGGTCAACGGCACACCCGCTTTCCAGGTCGGCCCCGGCATTGGAATGAATCGTGCCCTCCAGGACGTGACGAGCCGGCTGTCTGCCGTGCTCCCCCACAGGCTGAAGACCGAATCGGGAAACGTCGTCCACCGTTCGCCGCCGGACTTGATACCGCGGCATCGTTGTACCGTCGATATCTCGCCGCAGACCCAGGGCCTGGATGTGGCTCTCGCGCAATGGCCGATGGAACGAGGTTCGCCGCGAACCCTGACGACGCAGGTGGCGCTGGGAGAAATTTCCCAGGTTCTCACAGGCAGCTTTTTCGGCGCGAGGAGCGGCCCGGTGAACGTTCGCGTCACCAATTATTCCGTCTGGCATGCCTATGACCTGGATGCCACCGGCACTCGCACGGCCTGCATCAGCAACTGCATCGAAGTGGCATTGGAAAGGCGGCCTTATGTCCGCGCCGATGTGAGTCGTCCTGGCGATTCCGGCGCCTGGATGCTGGCCCAGGGCAGCGACGGCAGGCGCTGGGTCGGGATGCTCATCGGCGGCGATGGCGAACGCTCCGGCATCGTGCCGGCGCATCGGATCCTGGATTCGCTGATGGGAGAGTTGGGGACGTTGATCCCGAGTGCTTAGCGCGGCTGCACGGCCTCAGTCGCTCGAGGCCCGGAAGTATTGCGGGACGTGAATATGAATATGCCGATGCCGATCAGCGTCAGCACCACCACTGCAACGAGCGCCCTGGAAGCCCGGCTATCCATGGCTGCAACGTCGACAATGAGAAGCCGGGGCAAAGCGCTGGAAAAGTCCGCGAAGCGCGGCCGACATAATGAGTCTGGTCATCATCCAGTCCGTTGGATTGCTGTGGAGTCCCTAAGGATGCCGTTATCTATTAGGGGATTTGCCTAGGCGTCTATATTTAGCAGCGCAGCAATACGGCGTCAACTGTCGCTTCGCTTCACGCCGCGAAGCGAAGTCGCAAAAGTCACTTCACCCAGTGACTCTTGCTCCACTCATCCGGCGGATTGTCCTTGGCGATCCGGTCGGGATCGGCAGCGTCCCCTTTCTCGTAGCCCTCCTCGAACTTGCTCCAGTGGAAGACGGCGAAGGTGAGGGCGACGGCCAGTCCGATCAGACCAGCGATGACCCAGAAGTGATGGGCGAACAGTTCTGATGCAGCCATGGCGGAGAATTACCTCCAGGAGTGTGTTTCATGAATCGCTGGTCGTGATTCAACACGGCTTCAGATTGTCCATCTCTACGCCTTGCCGCGTTGCGTTGACAACAGTCATCGCAACTAAATACTGCCGCGCCTGCTGTTGATAGCTCAACGCAGCAATCCATCTTGATGCACGCACACAAATCGCGGTGACAAAACAGAATTATTCGTCTATGTTCCCGCACGGCGACCGGCAGAACGACAGTGCGTCACGGCCGGCGCCAAGGGTTCCAGGATGGAGGCCGCCAGGCGCGCGATTTGCGCCTGCACCCACGGTGGGAGCGTCAAATGGCATTCGCATTTGCGTTGATACTGCTGGTCATCGGCACGGTGCTGTTTCATTTCCTGAGCCCGTGGTGGTTCACTCCCATCGCGTCGAACTGGGGCACCGTCGACGACACCGTCAAGGTCACGTTCTGGGTGACCGGGATCGTGTTCGTCCTCGTCAACCTGTTCATGGCTTATTGCGTCATCCGCTACCGGCATCGCAAGGGACGCAAAGCGTTCTACGAACCCGAGAATCGCAAGCTCGAATGGTGGCTGACCGGCATCACCACCGTCGGCATCGCAGCAATGCTCGCGCCCGGACTGTCGGTGTGGGCGAAATTCGTGAACGTGCCCGACGACGCCGCCATCGTCGAGGTCCTCGGACAGCAGTGGAACTGGAGCTATCGCTTCCCCGGCAAGGAC
>JBEVKB010000019.1:0-45664 GCA_040509875.1 Steroidobacteraceae bacterium
ACAATTGGGTGTTCGTATTTACGAATGCGGCGCTGTTGATCACCGCGGTGATCGGGCAGGTCATCTATCAGCGCAATGCTCATCAGGAGGATGCATCGCCTGAGTCCGGCTAGCCCTTGCGATCCTCGAGGACCAGCTTGCGACTCCAGTCGGCGGGGCCGCGGGACTGGTCGAGTTCGATGGCGGTCTGGGAATGCGTCGTGCGGCAACGGTCCTGCCAGCGCACTACGACGTATTGGCCGGTACGCAATTGCCACACGTCACCGCGCAGGTCCATGTCGCTGTCCTTCAGCTTCACTGGATCGCCGACACGCAAGGATGAATCGTTCATTTTGCTCATGTATTGCTCCGTGACCCCACTATCGGCATGCGCGCGCCAACCTGAAAGCAACGCGGCCGGAGATTGCGGTCGGGGAATCCCGCAGGTGGCGCGTAGCGTGACGCGGGTCTCACCTCATTTGCCGAACTTCTGGCCGAAGAAGTCGCCTGCTTTCCAGGCGGGTCGAGCCTGCGCGTTGGCGATCTCCAGTGCGATACGCAGATTCACTCGGGCGAGCGCCGCGGCGCCGTCGAAGTCCATGGGCAACGACAGGTCGTCGCTCGGCTGGTGATAATGGTTCTCGCGAAAGTCGCGCTTGAGTTCCGCGGCGTTGGTCTTGGGGTCGCGCGATTTGTCGCCGGCCGACAGGAAGATGGCAGGAATGCCCTGGCGAATGAACGAATACTGGTCGCTGCGAACGAACGACACCTGTTCGGGCACGGGATCGGGAGTGAGGCGATAGCCTTCGTTCTGCGCGGCGGCGCGGGCACTCGCACCAAGTGTCGAATGTTCTTCGCCATACGCGATCAGGTCTTCGGTGGGAGTGAACAGCATGGGCATGTCCATGTTGATGTTCGCGACCAGCGAGCCGGGAGCGATCATCGGCGGCAGCTGTGCGAAATAATCCGAACCCAGCAATCCCTTCTCCTCGCCGGTGACCGCGACGAATATCAGCGAGCGGCGCGGCTTCACGCCTGACAGGTTCAACGCTCTCGCCATCTCCAGCATGATGCCGATGCCCACCGCGTTGTCGTGCGCGCCGTTGTAGACAGAATCGCCGTTGACCGCGGAGCCGCGGCCCAGGTGATCCAGGTGCGCACTGATCACGACGTATTCATCCTTGAGCTTGGGATCGCTGCCGGGCAGTAGCGCCACTACGTTGGCGCTTTCGGTTTTGCGCAGGCCGGTGGTTGCGGACAGTGTGAGCAGGCCGGGCAGCACGAAGCCGGGCACGGGGGTGGTTTCGATGGCGTTGCGCACCGATTCGAAGTCCCGCTCCGCGCCTGCGAACAAGCGCGCTGCCGCTGCATCGTTGAAGCGGAAACGCAGCTTGAGTTGTTCGAATGTCTGCTGCGCTTTGCCGGCCTGGTCGAGCCAGCGCATCTGCGGCCGCCAGCTCATCGCGACGCTGCGTTCCCATGGCGTGCGCCGTGCATCGGTCGGCGAATCGATGATGACTGCGCCGACGGCGCCGTGCTCGATGAGCATGGCGTATTTATTGTTCGACGCTGAAAAGTAAGCACGCTGGTTATGCGGAAAGCTCGGCGGCGCGCCGCTGAAGATCACCGCGATGCGTCCCTTGAGATCCAGCGTCGCATAGTCGTCGTAGCCGAGTTCAGGCGCGGCGATACCGTAGCCCGCGAATGTCAAAGGCGCGCTCAGTGTCGAACTGGCCGAGAGGAAATCGGCCGAGGGCAGGTAGTCGGTGCTGTATTCGAAACTGTGCGAGGCGCCGTCGATCACCAGTTCCGCCGACGAGCCGGGCAACACTGCAGTCGCTTCCAGCAGCGGAACGGTTTGATAGTAGGAGTCGGGCGCGCCCGCAGGCTTCAGTCCGCATTGCCTGAATTCAGCTGCCACATAAGCCGCGGCGATGTCGTAGCCACGTGAGGCTGTGGCACGGCCCTCCAGCAGGTCTCCGGCGAGGAACTCGACATGACTGCGGATGGCGTCCCCTCGCACCTGTGTCCATGGCTCACGTCCCGCGGCATCGGCAGCCATTGAGGCCACCAGCAATGACAGTGGAATGCAGATTCGCACCGGCCATTGGAGCAACGTGGACAACCTGATGAGCATGATTCCGTGGCTCTCAACCTTTAAGATGCGCGCACAGTAACGAGCAGGCCACGGACCCCGCAAGCGCGGGTGAGTGGTTTATGCGACATCCATGTAGTCGAGGGGGAAGTTCGGAAATGGCGTTCATACTGGATTCACTACCCGGAACTTACCCTCCGGTCGCGTACTCTGAACTGCGCACTGTTGCTACGCCCAGGTACTGATGGCTCGACCCGCTTCCCAACTGTTCTGTCTCGCCTATGTCGCATGGGGCCTCATGCTGCAGGGCTGCGCGACAGCACCGAGCCAGCCGGAGCCAGGGCCACCGCTCGCTACGTTGACTCTGCCCTCACTGCCTCCACCGGGTAATATCTACACGCCCCTGCCGACGCCGCAGACTCTTGGCGGTTCGTCCGTGGGTAGTGAGATCGTGATCCGCGCCGTGTCGCTGATCGGCGCGCCGTATAAATGGGGTGGCAGCGGACCGTTGGCTTTCGATTGCAGCGGGCTGGTCCGCTATCTGCATCATGAAGTGGGCATCGACGTGCCCCGAACCGCAGCCGAGCAATATCGCGCTGCCGTTCCGATCAATACCGCCGACATCGAGCCCGGCGACCTGCTGTTCTTTCGCACGCGCGGTCGCAGTGTTTCGCATGTAGCCATCTATGCAGGCTCGGGCCGCTTCGTCCACGCACCACAAACGGGCCGCCCCATCGAACTGCGCGCCCTCGAAGACGATTACTACCGGCCCAGGCTCGTCGGCGCGGGCCGGTTGTTCTAAGCCTCTATTCGAGGCATCACTCGGGCTTGTTCATTCGCTCCGCGACCAGCGTGTCCACCACCGATGGGTCCGCGAGCGTCGACGTATCGCCCAGCTGGTCGTGTTCGTTGGCTGCGATCTTGCGCAGGATACGGCGCATGATTTTTCCCGAACGCGTCTTCGGCAACGCCGGCGCCCACTGAATGAAATCGGGTGTGGCGATAGCGCTGATTTCCTTGCGCACCCATTCGCGTAATTCACGACGCAGCGTCTCGCTTGGAATCACACCGGCCAGCAGCGTCACGTACACGTAGATGCCCTGACCCTTGATGTCATGGGGCGCACCGACCGCGGCGGCTTCGGCCACTTTCGGATGCGCGACCAACGCACTCTCGATTTCCGCCGTGCCCAGTCGATGGCCGGCGACATTCAACACATCGTCGACGCGTCCGGTGATCCAGTAGTAACCGTCTTCGTCGCGGCGTGCGCCGTCGCCGGTGAAGTACTTGCCTGGGAATGTCTTGAAGTAAGTCGCGACGAAGCGCGGATGGTCGCCGAAGATGGTGCGCATCTGGCCGGGCCAGCTGTCGGTGATCACCAGGTTGCCTTCGCAGGCGCCTTCGAGGACGTTGCCCTCGTTGTCGACGATGGCCGGCTTCACGCCGAAGAAGGGTAGGGTGGCCGAACCCGGCTTCTGGTCGATGGCGCCGGGCAATGGCGAGATCAGGATGCCGCCGGTTTCGGTCTGCCACCAGGTATCGACGATGGGGCAGCGGCCGTCGCCCACCACGCGGTGATACCACTCCCACGCTTCGGGATTGATAGGTTCACCCACTGTGCCCAGCAGGCGCAGCGACTTGCGCGACCATTGTTTGACCGGCTCTTCGCCTTCCCGCATCAACGCACGGATAGCTGTCGGCGCTGTGTAGAACAGAGTCACCTGGTGCTTGTCGACGCAATTCCAGAAGCGACCCGAATCGGGATAGTTCGGCACGCCTTCGAACATGAGCGTGGTTGCGCCGTTGGCGAGAGGGCCATACACCACGTAGCTGTGACCGGTGACCCAGCCGACATCGGCGGTACACCAGAACACATCTTCTTCACGCACATCGAAGATGAGCTCGTGCGTGATCGATACATAGACGAGATAGCCGCCACTCGTATGCAGCACGCCCTTGGGTTTGCCGGTGGAACCCGACGTGTACAGGATGAACAGAGGGTCTTCCGCGTTCATCGCTTCGGGCTCGCACTCGCGCGGCTGGCCGGCGACCGCGTCTTCGAACCAATGGTCGCGACCTTCCTGCATGGGAACGCGCACGCCCGTGCGACGTACGACGAGCACGTGCTTGACGCACTCGGTGCCTGCCACGCCCAGCGCAATGTCAACGTTGGCTTTCAGCGCCACGCGACGACCGCCGCGAATACCTTCATCCGCAGTGATCACTACATTCGAACTGCAATCGGCGATGCGTCCCGCCAGCGAGTCCGCGGAGAATCCACCGAAGACTACGGAATGCACCGCGCCGATTCGCGCACACGCGAGCATCGCCACTGCGGCTTCCGGAATCATGGGCATGTAGATGGTGACGCGATCGCCCTTCTGCACGCCGAGTCCACGCAGCGCATTGGCGCACTGGCATACCCGCTCGTACAACTGGCGATAAGTGATGCGCTCGGAGAGGCGAGGATCGTCGCCTTCCCAGATGATGGCGACCTTGTCGCCGCGCTTGGTGAGGTGGCGATCGAGGCAGTTCACCGACACGTTGAGCTTGCCGTCGTGGAACCAGCGAATGCGGAAATCGCTCTCCTCGAAGCTCGTGTCCTTCACTTTCGAATAAGGCTGTATCCAGTCCAGGCGTCGTCCGATACGCGACCAGAAGCTGGCGGGATCGCGCACCGATTCCTGATACAGGCGCTGATAGTCGGCGCTGCGCAGGTGCGCGAGCGCCGCGAAATCTTCCGGCACTTTGTGGAGTTTTTCGCTCATGGCTGAACCCGGTCCGAGTGGTGAATAGCGAGAATCGATTCCATCCGATGGTCGGGTGGGAATGCATCAGTCAGGCAAGCTGTTTCCTTATCCGTTCCGCGTACTCGCGCAAAACTGTTTGATCCGCCATCTGCGTATTCCCTATCTGCCACGTGACGCCCTCGTAGCAGGGGACGACGTGGAAGTGCAGGTGGAATACGGTCTGGCCGGCGGCGGACTCGTTGTTCTGTACCAGCCGCAGTCCGTCCGGGTTGAATGCTTTCTGGACGGCCTGCGCGACCCGCTGTGTGCGTTCGATGAGTGCGGCCACCGCGGCCGGCGGGGCATCGAACAAATTGCGCGCGGCGACCTTCGGGATCACCAGCGTGTGGCCCTCGGCCCAGGGCATGATGTCCATGAAGGCGATGGCATGGTCGTCTTCGAAAACTTTCAGCGCCGGAATCTCGCCGCGAATGATCTTCGCGAAAATGTTGCCGGGATCGTAGGCCATGATGTGCGTTCCCCCGAAGTTGCAGCGTCAGATGCCGGCTTTGGCCAGTGCGTCCACGACTTGGCGCAAGGCATTGCCGAGCGCGGGATGATCGGCTTCGAAACGTACCGCGAGGGCTTCCAGCGGTTCGGTGAAGGGGTGGACCTCCGCCGCGCCGGTCTTTCCCAGCAGCCGCGTGATTTCCGGCAACAGCTTGATCAGCAGTGCGCGCGATTGCGCGTCGATCGAGTCGGCTTGCGCCAGGCTGGCGTGCAGGGATTCGAGTTGTGTTCTCAATTCAGGGGTCACGTCGGGTCCTCGCGGCGAGTTCGCATTGTAAGTCGTCAAGGTGACGTTCGACCATCGGGTGCGATGGCATCGGGCATCGGGCTGCGGCGGGACTTTCTTTATCTGACCGTCGCCCGCCCGTGGCCATCGTGCAAGCGTAGCACTCACGGTCCGATCCTGCGCTCTGCCATTCGGCTCAACTGCCGCGTCGCCGGGCCCGCGCCGTGGGTTCGGCCGTCAGCGGATCGTCGGGCCAGTAATGCTTGGGATAACGGCCCTTGAGTTCCTTTTTGACTTCGACATAACCCCGGGCCCAGAAACTCATCAGGTCCTTGGTCACCTGCACGGGACGATGCGCGGGCGACAGGAGTTCCAAGGTCAGAGGCACGCTGCGATCGGCGATGCTGGGACTGTCGCGCAGGCCGAAGACTTCCTGCAAGCGGACCGAGACTTTCGGCGCGGTGCCGGAATAATCGATGGGGATATGCGAACCGCTGGGCACGGCGAGATGCGTCGGTGCGAACTCGTTGAGGCGTTGTTGCTGATTCCAGTGGAGCAGGCCGAGCAGGATGGCATGCATATCGAGCCTCCCGAGATGGTCGCGGCGGGACACGGAGGCGAGCCACGGGCTCAGCCATTCGTCGAGCGTCCCTTCGAGTTCCGCGTCGGTAACCGCCGGCCAGGTCTCGCGCTTGTCGTATGCGGCGGCGAAAACGATCCGCGATTGCAGCGCGCGTGCTTCTTTGCTCCACGGCAGTTGCTGGATGCCGATTTCGCGCACGCCATCGAGCATGGCCGCGATCATGCGCCCGGCGTCAGGCTGTTCGAGGCGACGCTCTTCGAGTTTCAGCGCACCGAGCCAGCGTTCGCGCTGGGCGATCACTGCCTGGTCGCGGGAACTCCATTCGATGCGCTCGCGTGTTTCGATCGTCGCCGTGAAATCCTGTTCGAGTGCGCGTCGCTGTACCGGTGTGGCGAGACGCACGACGGCTTCGCGTTCGCCCGCATCGATATCCGCGATGACGAGAAACTCTTCCTGGTTGAGGCTGTGCACGCCGACGATCTGCGCACCGCGGCCACCGCTCAGCAGGTAGCGACCGTTGCCACCGCGCGATTGCGCTATTCGATCCGGATACGCCAGCGCCAACAGGCGGCCGACGTCATGATCGTCGTGCGGACCGTTTGTTTTCGCGCGCAATTGCCTGGAGAGCATTTCAACCGCATGCAGCACGCGTTGCCGGACGCCGGGATCGATCGCGATATCTTTCGGCAACGAGCGCGGCGAGTTGAGTGCTTCGATGCGCAGTCGCAGATCGATGTCGCGATTGTTGGGGCCGCTGCCGTTGACTCGCAGCAGGTCGCGCTCTCCGAGCACAGCTGCGATCTGTGCGGCCAGCATTGCCAATCCCAGTTCCGCGCCACGCACCATCATGTGGGCAAGGCGAGGATGCGTGCTGAGTTCCGACATCGTTCGACCGTGAGCAGTGATGCGGCCGTTGGCTTCGAGCGCATTCAAAGACTGCAGTAGCTCGCGTGCCTGATTGAACGCGGCAAGCGGCGGCGGATCGAGCCATCGCAGTGACAATGGGTCCGTCACGCCCCATGCAGCGAGTTCGAGCGCGAGAGGTGCTAGATCGGCATCGACGATTTCCGCGGGTGTCTGCGCTTCGAGTCCGGCGTGATCGGTCTCCGACCACAGTCGATAGCAAACACCGGTCTGCAAACGACCGGCACGACCGCGACGCTGTTCAGCGGATGCGCGTGAAATGCGCAACGTCTGCAAGCGACTCATGCCGGTGCCGGGATCGAAGCGGGCGCGTCGCACCAGTCCTGCGTCGACGATGATGCGAATGCCTTCGATGGTGAGGCTGGTCTCGGCGATGTTGGTGGCGAGTACGATCTTGCGCTGGCCATCGGGAGCGGGACGCAACGCTGCGTCCTGCTGCTCGATGGGCAACTCGCCGTACAGAGGCAGCAGGCGTACATCGCGTGGTAACGAGCCATCCTCGAGCAATCGCTGCGTGCGGCGTATTTCCCCTTGGCCCGGCAGGAAGACCAGCACATCGCCGGGTTCGTCATGCAACGCGTTGACGATGGTGCTTGCAACGATACGCGGCAGGTCGCGTTCGGTTTCAGGTAGCGCTGTGCGACGCTCTGTCGCGCGCACGCGGTACTTTGTGGCGACTTCGTAACTTCGGCCCAGTGCCGTGACGACAGGCGCGTCGCCCAGGAGTTTCGCAACTGCTGCGCCATCGAGTGTTGCCGACATCACCAGGATTCGCAGGTCGTCGCGCAGGTTCTCCTGCGAATCGAGACTGAGCGCGAGGCCGAGATCGGCATGCAGGCTGCGTTCGTGATATTCGTCGAAGATCAGCAGGCCGATGGATTCGAGCGTCGCGTCGTTCTGCAGCCAGCGGGTGAGGATGCCTTCCGTGACCACTTCGATGCGCGTGGCGTTGCTGACGCGCGATTCGAGACGCGTCCGATAGCCGACGCTGCGTCCCACTGCTTCGCCCAATGTATCTGCCATCCGCGTGGCGACGGCGCGTGCCGCCAATCGTCGCGGTTCGAGCATCACGATTCGATTGCGGGCGAGCCAGGGTTGATCCAGCAGCGCGATGGGCACGCGCGTCGATTTACCAGCACCGGGTGGAGCTTGCAATACGACGTTACGATGATGCGTCAGCGCCTGGCGTAGTTCGTCCAGGACGCTGTCGATGGGGAGGGAGGTGGACACGGCGGCATCTTACCTGTCCGATTGCTTCGCGGGCTCGTTCCTCGCGAGAACCAAGCTCACTCCAGCGTAAACCACTGCACCTCAACCCTTCGGTTCCGATCGCTATCCCCACCCGCCGGCTCTTCCCACCCGCGCCCCACAGCTTCCAGCCGCGACACGTCGATCGTCTTGTGTCGCTCCATCAACGCGTCGCGAACCGCGATCGCGCGTTGCCGCGACAGCTCCATCGCCTTCAGTGCCATGCTCTTGATCAGCTGCTCGCCGCCCTGTTCGCGAAACTCGTTGACGCGCGCGTTATCGACGTGCCCTCGCAGTAACACAGTCGATCCCGGACTCACCTGCAGGAAGCGCTTGATCGTGTCGAGATACTCGACGTTCTGAGGCGCGGCCTTGTCGAGCACGGCCGAGTTCGGCTCGAAGAAAAAGCGGATGTCCTTGCTCAGCAGCGGATCGTTTTCCAGCGAACCGCGCGCCGATGTCTTGATCGGTGCGATGGCGATCCTCTGCTCGGCGAACAGGCCCTTGGCCGCGAGCGCATCGAGAATCGACGTATCGGCGAAACGCGAAGGATCGGTGGGATTGCGGATCGCCGCTGCGTAAGCCAGTACCGAGGATTGGAAAATGCCGCCGAACGAACCGGCGGAGTCGATGGTGCCGCCGAAGAACGCGCGGTTCTCCGGGAGATTCGCCAGGTGCACGTGTGCCAGTTCGTCGCGTGCTTCATCTTCGGTCCAGCCGAATGCCTTTGCGACCACGGCGATGTTCTGTGCCGGTTGATCGCGCAGGCGGCGATTGCCTTCGAGGACGCCGTGCACGAGGCCTTTCACCATATCGGGATTGGCCTTGGCAAAACCCTTGTTCACGGCCAGCACGTCGGCGACCACCAGCAGGTTGCGATTGGACACCAGCACCTTGGCGCGACCGCCGGACTTCTCCACGACCTCATCGGTGCGCGGCGTCCAGCCCACGCAACCGTTGAGCCGGGCCTGCGACTGGGTGAGTTCGTGGACATAGGCATCGCAAGCGATGAACGCGTCTTCGTAGAACACCAGGCCAAGTTGCCCTTCGGGCGGACGCGCGTCGAGATCGCGAAGCACGGCGACACCGACGCCTGCTTCCTGCGCCAGGTAGCGGATGAAGAATTCACTCTCGTTGAATTGCGAAGCGGCGAGGACTTTGCCGGCGAGCGCGTTCACGGACGCGACGCCGCGATCGACGACGACCATGTCCGCGCCACGCGAGTAACCGATCTGCACCGGCACGACAGCATCGAACTGTCGACCAAGAACGGCGAGTGCATCGGCTGTCGTTGCCGTCGCCGCGAGACGGCCGTTGTTCAGCGACGACCAGGTTTCGCCTTCGCTGCGCGTGATCTTCACCTTGAAGCCATACTCCTTGGTGAAAAAAGATTCGGGATTCGGTTCGAGCCCGCCGTTGGCGACGATCAGTCCGCCGTAGCCTGCGTATTCGCTGATATCGATCAGCAGCGTGTTGTCGCTCGGTGTGAACGTCGCTGCGGCATCGAGCGTGGGTGCGCCAGCGGGCTCGATGGGCGCGGGCACGTCACCATCCGGCTCAGAAGGCGCCGACGACTGTTGAATGGATGTTTGCCGATCGGTCGAAGCAGGCGCTTGCGTCGCTGGCTTCTTCCCCAGCCACAGGTAGGCGCCCAGGCCGATGAGTCCAAGCAACAGCACCAGCGTGATGAGGTTGCCGATAGCGGATCCGCGCGAGGCGCGGAGCTGGGGTAACTGGCTCATGTAGGCTCCTTCGAAATCTATCTCGCCTCTGCCCGGCAGAGGAATCATTCCGCCACTTTGCGGCGGATGCGACTGCCCATCTTGGGCATCATCAGGTCGGCAGGCGGCGCCTCGTCGGTGAGGTCGTCCAATCCTGCGAACAGTTCACGCTGGTCCTTGAGCCAGCGATTGGCTTCGTTGAGCGACGCCGATACCGCATTGAGCGACTGTGCGGCGCTGTGTTCGTCGGTAGCCAGCAATGCCTGCTCGCGCACCAGCGATACCTGCTGTCGCAGGCGTTCGAGTTCCGCTTCGACCAGTTCGCGTCGGCGCTCCGCATCCGCATGCGCCGTGCGCCGCGACTGAATGACTTGAAGCTGTTGTTCGAGACTGCGCTTGAGTTCGTCATCGCAATCGCCGCGCGCGAGTCGTGCCTCAATACGTTGTTGCTGTTCATCCATCGCTTTGCGTTCGCGGCCGGCCGACGCGATCACCTGGATGAACGAGGCACGCGCGGCGAGCAATTTCAGATGCAGCCACGCCATCTGGCGCACGTCCGCCATCTGGGATTCATTGGCGCCGGTACGCGAGAGCAGGCCGACTATCTCGGATGCCTGCTGTTCGATACGCGATTGAAAGTCGCGCGATTCGTTGTCGAGGCCGTTGCCCAACGCCAGGTAACGCGCGTTCCAGTCGACGCGTGATTTCGTCCCATTGCTCGCATCGACGGCGTTGCGAAAGCGGACGTTGCTCGACAGCGCCCACAGGTACAGGCCTTCGACGCCGAGACCCATCAACCAGAATCCCGGGCTGACCAGCGCGCCGAGCAGGGCGAAGGCAGCGACGACAAACCAGTTCGGCGGCACCGGCATTCCTAAGGGACGCGCATTGAAAGCTGCTGCGACATAGGAGCGGACGCTCATGGGCGCGGTACGGGATCGATGAGAGAACGAAACTGCGGCGGCACGAAGGCGAGGTCGGTGGCTTCGCGAATGGCGATGCGCATCTGGAATTCCATCACGTCGGCCGGCACGGGATTCTGATAATCCGCGAGGCTCGCGCCCAGCGCGGCGGCAGCCGATGTGTTTTGCGTTCGCGAATGGCGATAAGCCTTGACGACCAGCGCTTCTGCCGCGCCGGGAGTGACCAGCGTGGGCATGCGTGGAATGAGTTCGGCAATCTCGCCGTCGCTCAAGCTGAGGCCGTAACGTTTCGCCAGCGCGGCGACCAGCGTCGCGCTTTCTGTTGCGGTCGCTGTGGGCAGCAGCGGCACCTTCACATCGATGCGGCCGGGACGCTTGAGATCCACTTCGATGAGATCGGGTCGCGAAGAAGCGAGTAGCCACAGCACGCGCCCGCGATTCGCCGTGTCCGCCATCTCCTGCGCGATCATCGAATACAAACGACCTGAAAGGCCGCTGTCGCCGCTGCCCGATTCGCGACGTCCGAGCGTCTGGTCCGCCTCGTCGATGAACACCATGCAGCGACCGAGCGCACGCACCAGGCGAAAAATCTTTTCCAGGTTGCCTTCGCTCGAACCCACCCAACGATCGCGGAAATTCTTGAGCTTCACCACCGGTGCGCCCGCCTCACCGGCGAGACACTCGACCAGGAAAGTCTTGCCCGTGCCCACCGGTCCGCACAACAGGTAACCCATGGGCAGCGCTTTCAGGTCGCCTGCCTGCCACAGCGCGATGTCCTGTCGCAGCCAGCGTTTCAATGCGTCCTGGCCGTGATAGTCATCGAGCGTACGTCGCGATTCGATGAACTCGACCAGGCCGGCGGAGTCACGCTCCACCAGTTCTTTCTTGATGCGCGACAAGTCGGCGCGATCCAATATCTGCGCCGAGTGATCGCGGATCTTGATCAGGCTCTCCAGCGCCGACACCGTTACGCCGACCAGTGCTGCAGCGAGCGGCGCGAGTTCGACATTCGGCGAAAATGCTTTCGGCTGCTGCGACCGGAGCAGCGTGAGTGCACGTTCGAGTGCTGTTGCATCGGGCAGCGACACACGAATGCGCGCAGCGTGCGGATTGAACGCCACCATCGGTTCGACGTCGTTGAGATTGTCTGCGATCAGGATGCTCGCGAAGGCGAGATCGGCGAACGGCGCCTCCGAGGACCATTCGCGCAGGATGCTGGTCAGGCTGCCATGTTCGAAGCCATTGCTCTCGGCTGGCACCAGATGATCGATGCCACGCAGGATCACGGCCACATTTTCGGCCGGTTCGCGACCGATCGCACGCAGGTTGCCCAGGTAACGCAGATAGCGACTGATGTAGTGCATCGAGGGCAACGGCTCGCGCGGCAGTTGCTGCAGGTTAGCGCCGCTCCATTTCTCGATCAGATCGCCGCCGCGCTCGATGGTCAGGCCATTGCCCAGATCGTAGGCCAGCACCACCTTGAACGCGGCCAACAGGTCCGTTTCGAGATAGCCCGCGAGATTGATCAGCTGGCTGCCGACCGCCATGCGGTCATGCACGTTGCCGTACAGGATGAACTGGCCCTGTGCGCCGCTCTCGTAAGCAAGCGCCAGTTCATTGGCCCAGGCAGGTGCGCCTTGGGGAGCGGGCATGGTCAGTGTGCCTCGTGTCGGGTGAGAACGGGTGGTTGAGTTGTCAATCGCAGATCCCGTGCGGCACGGGGCCTGCGCGCTGACTCAACCTGCCGGTGTCTCAGACTCTTTCGCACTCATCGTGCGAGGCGCTGCCGGTGCGGCGGCCTCGCCTGGAATCGAGATGCCTTCTTTCGCGGCGAAGTCGGCCAGCGCCTGGTCGGCAAGGGCGTTCATCTCGGATTCCTTGATGTCGACGTCGCTCATGTCGACGGAATCCTTCGCGATGCGTGCGCGTCCCGCCGCCTTGGTGCGTTCCTCTTCCACCATGTCGTGCAGGCGATTGAGCGTGTCGCCCGCGCCGCCGATGCTCGAGATCATGCCGGATGCCATTTCATGGATTTCCGCCATGGCCTGGCTCATGCGCATGTCGTTGATCGCGCCTTTCAGGTTCTCGATCTTCGACTTCGCTGTCTGCACGGCCACGTCGCGGGCACGCACCAGGTTCTTGTAGGTGGTTTCGGCTTGTTCGAGCTGCTTGCGATTTTCTTCGAGCTGCGCATCGATTGTCTGCAAGCGCAACGCATACTGGCCTGCCGCGGATTTATTTCCGGCACGCAGATGCGCCGTCGTTTTGGCGCGCAGTTCTTTCTGTTCGGTTTCGAGCTTGCGCACCTGGCCCATGATGCGTTCGCAAAGGCCGGCATGCGATGCCAGGCCCTGGTTGAAGTTGGCGATCTGCTTGCGCAGGTTCTCCTGTTCCAGCTCGAGCAGCGCTTCGGGGTTGCGTTTCTCGACGCCGGAAATGAACAGCGAAAAGAAACCTTTGATGAGATTCGCAACTCGGCTGAACATGCACCCTCCCGCTTGGCGTGGTACCGGTCGAGCCCGGCGTGTGGGTGCAAAGATAGCGAAAACCGCCGGGCGAAAGTAGCGACCGGCTGCGAGCTGCGGCCCGATGCCGGTGAGCGGCAAGCGGCTACCGGCGAAGCCGCCCGCGCGAAGCAAACAGCTACGCTCAACCTCTCCCGGCAGGCGCCCCCAGCGTCGCCTCTCGCAACTTATCTACTTCCCGCTTGCCTATCAGCCGCGCCTGTCCCGGCTTCAAGTCCGCAAGGCGGATCGGCCCGATCGCCACCCGTTCCAGGTCGCGCACTTTCAGTCCGATCCGCGCCATCATGCGGCGGATCTCGCGATTCTGGCCTTCGCGCAGCACGATGCTCAGCACTGTGCGGTCGCCGCGGGCGCGATCGACCAGGCGTTTGACGATGCGTACCGATTCCATGCTGGCCTTCTTCGAACTCTTGGTGCCGTCCGCTGCAGGAGTGATCAGGTACATGCCCTGCTTCAGCTGCTGCAATTGTTCAGGCGTGGCCAGTCCGCCGCAGGTGACGCGATATTCCTTGGTCACGCCGAATTTCGGGTGCGTGAGCTGGAAGGCCAGGTCGCCGTCGTTGGTGATCATCAGCAGGCCGGTGGAATCGGCGTCCAGTCGGCCCACTGGATAGAGCCGCTCTTCACGACGCAGCGAGGGCGGCAGCAGATCGAGAACATTGCGCCGGCCTTCCGGATCGCTGGTGGTCGTGATCACGCCCTTGGGCTTGTTGACCAGGACATAGGTAAAGGCGCGCACGGCAGGCTTGGGTGCCGATCCGGCAGTGGGGCTTGCTTCCACAACTGCCAGAGCCACCAACTCGTCGTCGAGTTTGACCTTGTCGCGTGCGGGATCGATGAACACGGGCAGCGTCGTCACGACCTTGCCATTCACCTTGACGCGGCCGCCCACGATCATTTCCTCGCAGTCGCGCCGGGCGCCGATTCCCGCATCCGCCATGGCTTTCTGCAGGCGTACGCCGCCCATGACCCTCGCGGGAATCCTGCTCGCTCGTGCCCTCGTCATTGCTGCCTGTCCGGGTTGGTCTTCATGAGGGCGAGAGCTTACTCCGCCGCAGGCCCAGATGTACGTCGCAACACGGAATGTAAGAGTCTCTCGCGGAGCACGCAGAGCACGCGGAGCAGAAAGGAATATGGCAGGAACCGGATCCGATCCCGCCTCCTGCCATTTTTTATCTTTCTGCTCAGCGTGCTCAGCGAGACATTCTTCTTGTGATCCGCTCAGGCAGTGCGCTTGGCGAATTCGTGATTCAGCAGCGCACGCAGGCGGACTGCCTTGAGGGGCTTGTGCATCATGGTGAGCCCGGCGGCGCTGACTCTTCGCAGTTGTTCGGCCGCGGTGTCTCCGGAAATCAGCACGGCGGGTATGCCATCGCCCAGCTGGCTGCGCAGAGTGCGGATTGCCTCGATGCCGGTGTCGTTGCCGCGCAGGCGCAGGTCCGCGATGATGAAATCGGGCAGGCGTCCGTTCATACCCTGCAGCGCTTCGGCGGCGTCGATGGCGGTGATGCATTTGCAGCCCCAGCTTTCCAGCAGGCTCTGCATGCCCAACCGCACCGTGGCTTCGTCATCGATCACCACGATGAGTTTGTTGCCGAGCAGGTTCGGTACTTTCTGTTCGACGGTCGCGGCGATCGACTGGATGCGCGAGGCATCGGCGATCGGCACTTCGATGGTGAAGCGCGAGCCTTTGCCCGGCGTCGAACGGACACGGATCGAGTGACCGAGCAGCTGCGCGATGCGCCTGACAGTGGCGAGTCCCAACCCCAGGCCTCGTGAACGATCGCGCTCGGGATTCGCGAGTTGGTAGAACTCTTCGAAAATGCGTTCGTGCTGTTCGGGTGGAATGCCGACGCCGGTATCCCAGACTTCGATGTGAGCCGTCATGCCGCGCCGACGCGCGGCCACCAGGATGCCGCCCTTGTCGGCATAGCGGATCGCATTCGAGACGAAGTTCGACAGCACGCGAAACAGCAGTGTCGAGTCGGTGTTGAGCATGATGCGGGAGCCGCGCACGCTGAGTTTCAATCCCTTTTCTTTTGCCGACGTGGTGAAGGTACTGCGCAGCCGGTTGAACACGGCATTGGCATGGACGATTTCCGGCTTGACCTCGACCTGGCCCGCATCCAGCCGCGAAATGTCCAGCAGGTTGTCGAACAGCTGTTCCAGCGATTCAGTGCATTGCAGGATCTGGTCGATCATCTGCCTGCCATGGTCATCTACCGAACTGCTGCTGCGCAGAGCGGAGGCAAACAAACCCAGCGAATGCAAAGGCTGTCGCAGGTCGTGATTGGCGGCGGCGAAGAACCTGGATTTCGAACGGCTGGCTTCTTCCGCTTTCAGGCGCGCCGCTTCGGCGATGGCATTCTGGCGTTTGAATTCGCTCACCAGTTCTTCGTTCTCGCAGCGTAGCCGGATCTGTGCACCGACCACGCGCGCCTGGTGATTCACGAACAGCAATACATAGCCGAGCACCGCGACCCACATCAGTCCGAGCAGGCTGCTGCTGTCTGCTCCATCGAGTGAGTAACGCAGTGTTAACAATCCGAAGATAGGCACCGCAAAACCATACAGCGCGGGAGGATGATAGGAATGCGTCAGCGTGCTGACAGTTGCACGCGCAGCCAGGCAAGCGGAGATCAGCGACAAGGTTAGAGTGTCGCCGGGAGTGACCAGCGAAAACACCGCCGAACCCCACAACGTGCCGGCAATCGTTGCGATGACGGTGAAGCGCCGTCCCCATAGGCGCGGCTGCGAGGCACCGCCGACATGCTTGAAGTACCACGCGAGCCATTGCAATGCACCCTGCATTGCCAGCACCGCCACACACCAGCCGACGACGCGCGCTGCGGAGGCATGTGGCCAAGCGATGGCGGCAACGAGTGCGGCCATCAGCATGGCCGTCAGTGAAACCGCCAATGAGTTGCCGTAGAGCAGCGTTATGCGCTGTTCTTCTACGCGACGCAGCGTGACATCATCCATAGGGGCGTCGCGTGAGTTGAGCTCGAGTGAGCCGTGAGTGGCGCGAGATGGGAGTCGCCGATCGCGACTCCCACATCGGTCTGATGTGTCCGGTGTGCTCGTCTAGCGAGCTGCGTACATCGCAGGCGATGCAGGCAGGAAGCCGCGACGCTGCGCCACAAGCACGGCCTGCGTGCGATTGCGGACATCCAGAGCTTCGAACACCGCGCTGACATGTGCTTTCACCGTGCGTTCCGCGACATCCAGCGAGCGCGCGATTTCCTTGTTGCTGAAACCGCGACCCAGCATGCTGATGACTTCGAGCTGCCTCAGCGTCAGCGAGCCACCATCGGCAGTGACCGGTGGAGGCGCCTTAGCCGGCACGAACACTTCACCTGCGAGTACTTTCTGAATGGCGGCGACCATTTCGTCGGCGGTGAAGGACTTGGGAATGAAGCCAGAAGCGCCGGCCGACACGGCGCGGTTGACCACGCTGTCCTGCTCGTCGCCGGAAATCATGATGCAGGCGGTGGTCGGGAATTTCTCGCCGATGACCTTGAGTGCGCTGAACCCATCGTCGCCGCGCAGATGGATATCGAGCAGCACCAGGCCTACGTCGCTATCGCGCTGCAGGATCTGCAATGCTTCCGGCACCGAGGACACGCTGAGCACGCCGGCGTCGAGCTGACTGCACTCGAGCACCGCGTGAAAGCCCGCCCTGAACAAGGGATGATCGTCGACGATGAGAATTTTCATGGCTTGCCCCGGCAGTAATGGTTGAGGACCTGGCTGATCGGCAGGGCCTGCGTTGCCTTGCAGCCCGGTTGTACACCGGTAATCAACGAGAGCCATCGTACTTCCGGCCTAAGGGTGTAGGCAATTGCCCTTTGGGGTTATCGGTAGTTCACGCTGCGGGTGAGTGCATCCTGCCATTTTTTGACCAGGACGGAGGTTTTGCTGTCAGCGCCGCGTACGGCAGCCACGATGGCGTAGCTCTTGTTCAGCAGGCTTGCGGCCCGCTCGCGCTCCCGGCCCTGCAGTATCAGGGCGTGGCCTAGAACTGCATTGGCGATCGACTGTTCGACGCTGCGTTCGCCGAATTCGATCTGCCAGATCTGCAGCGCTTCGCCAATGAGTTGCTCTGCCTCGACGGCTCGCGCGGCGCCGCCGGCTTCGACGATGACGCGGGCCTTCCAGGTCTTTGCTTCGGCAATATAGGCATGATCGGCGGTAAGTTTCCTGGCGGCGACGCTTCGGCCGTAAACCTCCAGCGCAGCGGTAAAGCAGCTCTCGGCGTCCGCCAGCCGATTGCGTTCGTATTCGGCCCGGCCGAGGCGCGAGTGATCGTTACCTACGTACGGGTGATCGGGGCCGCGAGTCTCCAGGTCGAGAGTCAGTGCTTTCTGCAGCGCTTCGCAGGCTTTGTCCAGTTCACCCCGGGCGCGCCACAACGATCCGATATTCGCATAGGCGTCGACGAGATCGGGATGGCGGGGCAGTTTGACCTCGTCCTCGTAGATGGTGATCGCGCGCTCGAAATGATCGCGCGCGGCGTCGAGCTTTCCCTGTGCCATCTCCACCGTTGCGAAGTTAGCCAGGTGGGTCGCGTATTTGAGATGCGTGTCGCCCACCTGCTTGCGATCCAGGTCCAGCAGGCTGGTGTAGATTTCCGTCGCTCGTTCGTAGTTGCCGCGTAACTGGTTCACCCGGCCGAGAGAATCCATCAGGCGCGTGACGTGCGGATCGTTACATTGCAAATGCAAGGCCTCGAGTATCCGCAGGCCGGTCTGCGCGGACTGTTCCGCGTCCGTGTAATCGCCGAGCTGGATCTCGATCACCGCGAGTTCGCTCAAAGTAAGGGCGACCGGCAGGCTCTCCGCGCCGAACACGCGACTGTTGATCGTGAGTGCCCGGCGCACTTCGATGGCAGCTGCTTGGATGTCGCCGGACCGACGCAACAGCCTGCCGCGACTGACCAAGCTCGCTGCCGTGGCAGGATGGTCTTCCCCATAAAATTCGCGACGAATGCGCAGCGCCTCTTCGATGAGCGGTCGCGCCTCGTCGATGCTTCCGCTGTGTACGAGCGCCAAGCCGAGCGCGTCGAGGACTGCGCTGGAATGTTCCTGCTGATCGTCGAGGGAAATATTCACGCGTTGCGTCTCGCCGTTCGGCCGCGTCTTCGAGCACAGCGAGACCAGCAATTCAGTGGAGGCATGCGTGGTATCGCTGCGTTTGCCGGCAAGGCCCGCGAAGAAAGCCTGGGTGTCGGGCCTGTTCCCCGTGTCGTCGGCGATAAGAATTTTCATGCTGCTCTCCATGGACGCTGGTGCCGTTGTCGAAATGGCCATTTTCATCGTAGGGGTAGCAGGATCGCAGCGGCAATCGCCCCAACGGGCAGGCAGCGGCCCGTTCAGCGGTTCGCAAGCGTCGCGAAAAATTCCTGGGCAGCCTGCGGGCGTTGCTGCTTGCTATAGAAATCTTCGATCCAGCCACGCACCAGCGACGCCGTTTCCTTGTCCGCAGGTCGCGATGATTTTGCGAGCACGCGGTAACTTTCCTGGAGGGCGCGCTCCGCGTCTGTCGGGCGGCTCAGCATCGACCACGCCCGGCCGAGCGATGCCTGCGCCGTCGAATACAGAATGCTTTGTTCCCCGTATTCGCGCTTCCACGTATCCAGTGCTGCGGTCAAAGCAGTTTCGGCCTCGCGCGGTTTGTTTTCTTCGACCAGCACGCGACCCAGCGTCGTCTGTGCGGCGGCTGTGAATCGGTGTCCGGGCGGCAGCGCCTCGGCGTAAATAGACAATGCTTCGCGCAAGCGCGCTTCCGCTTCGGCGAACCGATGCTGTTTCACAGCGAGTCGCCCGAGGCGGGCCAGGTCGTGACCGATGAAGGGATGGCGCGGGCCGCGTGCTTTGCGATTCAGTTCGAGCACGGTTTCATAGGTCTTGCGGGCCTCCTCGAGCCGGCCGGCGTCGTTGAGCACCCGGCCCATGCTGCTCATGGCATCGATGGTTTCCGGATGTTCCGGACCGAGCACGCGTCGGTACAGGTCGATGGCCTGCTGGTACAACGGTTGCGCGGTAGCAAGATCGCCCTGCTCGTGGATGGCTGTGGCCAGGTTGTGCAGGTGACGGATGTACTGCGGATGTTCTTCGCCGTGCGTATGGCGATCGATATCCATGGCCTCGCGATACAGTCGTTCGGCTCTCGCATAATCCTGCCGGTCCTGCGCTACCCGCGCGAGGTTGTCGAGCGGCCCGGTAACCTCCTCGTGCATGCGGCCCAGCCGTGCGATGCGGATGTCGAGACACTGCTGGAACAGCGGTTCGGCCTTGGGCAACTCGCCTTTCTGGTATTCGATGACGCCCAGCTGGCACAGGCTCGACGCCGTTTCGAGCGATTTCTTTCCCGACAGTTTTAGATTGATGTCCAGGCCCTCCCGCGCCAGGCGTTCCGCAACCTGCAAGTCGCCTTTTTCGCTGTGGACGCGATTCAGGCTGAACAGGCTGCGCGCGACGTCGAGATTCTCGGAACCGAACAGTTCGCGCCTGATGGTGAGGCCTTTCTCGATGAGCGGCTGCGCATCGTCCGCCTGGCCCAGGCTGAGATAGACATTGCCGATGGTGTCGAGCAGTGTCGCCTGCAGCGCCGGTTGACTACGCAACTCGGTGGTGATGCGCGCCGCGCCACCATCGAGAATTTCCCGGGCGGTGATCTTGACGCCGCGCGCCTGCGACGGATCGGCGAGCCGGAACGAATCGATCAGGAAGGCCGATACCGCATCCGACCGATCGCGCTCGGCCTGCGCCAGTTCGCGTTCGTTCTCGGCTACGTCGCGTTCGATTTCGATACGCCGGGATTGCACCAGCGTGGTGATGGTGAAAGCGATCAGCGATACCACCAGCGCGGCGGACAGGCTCACCATCAGGCCATGGCGCTGGATGAATTTACCCGTGCGGTAAGTCCAGGCATCGGGACGCGCCATCACGGGCAGGCCATCGAGATGGCGTTCTACGTCCGCCGCGAATTGTTCTACCGAGGAATAGCGACGCTGCGGTTCCTTGCGCAGGGCCATCAGCACGATGTTGTCCAGGTCGCCGCGCAGTTCGCGTCGTAGCTTGCCTGGAGTCACGCCGCGTTCTTCCGCAACCTGGGCAATGCTGGAAGATTCCTCGTGCATGGCGGCTGCAATGGCGAAGCTCGGCCCGATGGGATCCACTTCGCAGATCGCGCGCTCCAGATCGGTGAGGCGATTGCCTTTGATAGCGAACGGCCGATAGCCGCAGAGCAATTCATACAGCAGCACGCCGAGAACATAGATGTCGCTGGCCGTCGTCACCGGGTCGCCGCGGAATTGCTCGGGACTGGCGTGGTCCGGCGTCATGACGCGATAGTCCGCCTGGGTCACCGCCATGGTGTGCATCATCTGCCGGTCGTCCAGCATTTTGGCGATGCCGAAGTCGAGCAGTTTGGGCACGCCCGCGGCGGTGACGAGAATGTTCGATGGCTTGAGGTCGCGATGGACGACGAGGTTCTGATGCGCGCGATGCACGGCAGAGCAGACCACCTGGAACAGCTTCAGCCGGCCTTCGACGTTGAGATTGCGGCGATTGCAGTAAGTGTCGATGGGTTCGCCATCGACATACTCCATGACGATATACGGTGTGCCGTCGGGCGTGGTGCCGCCGTCGAGCAGCCGCGCGATATTCGGATGGTCCAGCGTCGCCAGTATCTGTCGTTCCAGTCGCAGTCGGCCTTCCACTTGTCGCGACAGCAGTCCATGACGAACCAGCTTGATGGCGACCTGCTGGTGATATTCGTCGGTGCGCTCGGCGAGAAAGACTTCACCCATGCCGCCCTGGCCGAGACTGCGAACGATGCGATACGGCCCGATGCGTTGGCCGCTCAAGTCGGGCCGCTCGGTGGCCGGAGTGCTGTATTCGCTGGGTAGCACTGCATCGGGCCACATCTGGCGCGAAGCAAGGCGTTGAATTGCCCCGGTGTATAAAGCCTCGTCGGTAGCGCAGGCCCGGCGGATGAAGCTCACGCGTTCGTGAGGCGGCATCGTCTGCGCTTCGCTGACGATTTCATCCAGCGATTTGGGTCGTTCGGGATTCACGCGCGCAGCGTCTCACACGCGACCCGGCACTTTCGGGCATTGATCGCCGCGCAACGCTCGTGCAATCTCGCCCCGGATCGTTGACCCAGGTTGCAGCAGACGATTGTCCGGAGGTTTGCCATGTACCATCAAGAACAGCAGGTCGAGCGTTACAGGAAAGGCTCATTGCGCTGTGGCGGCGCCCACCGCCCAGTAGAGGTGTAGGAGGGTGCCGGCACCCAATGTCACTTTGCCTCTAAATACCGAATAAGACCACTACGTATAGACGAATCCGTGCCGTACGCACCGTTGTTCCTCATCGGCGCTCAGCGCGCCGGTGAGGGACGACGATGCATTCGCGGTAACCGCTAATTGTGCTGCGACGGCGCCTCGAAGTCCGAACCTCTCTCATTTCTTCCCCAGCCCCAGAGCCGGCGGTCCAACGTCCACCTCGGCCGTCATCGCCGCTCCCAACCATCTCGCTGGAACTCTCAACACGCTGATGAACGACATCACCAGTGCCGCCGCGTACGGCACCGATTGAATGATCAGCATCGCCACCCACACCGACAGATCCGGTCCCTTCAATTCCTCCGGAATCCCCAGCGACAGCAACCCGCCGACCGTGACCTGGTGCGTAAGCACGTAAGCCAGCGTCAGCATGCAAACCAGGAACCCCGCTTCAGCCGGCACTGCGGCCAGTCCTTCCAGCAACGGATACGAACGCGCATTCTTCGGCGTGCGCCGGAACGGCTCACGCTGTGTAAACACCGCTTTTACCACCGCCGCGCCAATCGTGTGCGACAAGGCCAGCCCGGCGATCGCTGCGGCCGCAGTCTGGCGAAAATTGGCGCCGACACGCGTCGTGTATAGATGCGCGAGCTTCACTAGCCTGAATGTAAACAGTGACAACGGCATTACCGAAAACATGATCAGCGGCGGATCGAAGCGATGCGGAGCGACGATCATCGCCGTCGACCAGCACACGGCCGCGACGTTGAACAACAGGTTCACGCCATCGGCGAGCCAAGGCAGCCAGCCGGCAATGAAGTGATAGCGCTGACCCGCTGTAAGCGTAGGCGAATGCCGCGCAAACAACGCTCGCCGATGCCTTCGCAGAATCTGTACGGCGCCGTAGGCCCAACGGAAACGCTGTTTCTTGTAGTCGCGGAAACAGTCCGGCATCAACCCGCGACCGTAGCTGCGCGATACGTACTGCGCTTCGCAACCATGCTCGAACAAACGCAACCCCAGCTCCGCATCTTCGGTGATGCACCACTCTGCCCAACCGCCCGCAGCGACCAGCGGGATATGTCGAACCAGCGTCATCGTGCCGTGCTGGATGATGGCGTTGCGTTCGTTGCGTGTCACCATGCCGATGCAGAAGAAGCCGCGATATTCGGCGTAGCACATGGCTTTGAATGCATTTTGCGCTTCATCCCGATAATCCTGCGGCGCCTGCACGATGGCCACTTGCGGGCGAGCGAACATAGGCACGAGATCGACGAGCCAGTGCGGCTGCACCTGGTAGTCGCTGTCGATGACTGCGACGATGCCGACGTCGTGTGCAGTGTGCTTCAGAGCGAAGTTGAGCGCGCCAGCCTTGAACCCCGCCAGCTTCTCGACGTGAAAGAAACGGAAGCGTTCGCCCAGGCGCCGGCAATGCTGCTCGACGGGGCGCCACAGTTCCTCATCGTGCGTGTTGTTGTCGATGACGATGACTTCGTAGTCGGCATAGTCGAGGCGGCTGAGTGCGTCGAGCGTTTCCATCAGCATCTGCGGCGGCTCGTTGCTGGCCGGCACATGGATGGATACTTTGGGAAAGTCCGCGACCACCGGCGTCGGCAGATCGACGCTGCGCCGGCGCAGTGTCGAGAAGCGTGCTTCCGCCCATTCATGCGCTTCCGCGAGCAGCACGGCGATGACGCCGAGCATGCCCATGATCAGCACCGACCCCAGCAGCACACTCGTCAATGTCAGGTATTGTTGCGAGTAATCGTAGACGATCCACACCAGTGTGGCCGCCGCTGCATACGCGACGAACGCCAACAGGCTGCGTCCCCGCGTTCCCAGTGAGCGGCTGTTGGCGAAGAACAGCGACAACAGCAGCGTGGCCAGCACGACGGAAATGCCGGCCAGCACCTGCCATTGCGGAATACGCACGATGGGCTCGACGAAGGCGAACTTCGCTTCGCGGTCGACATCGTAGATGCCCCAGTACGCGCCCACTGCACCTTCGTATTGCGCCTTCCACGGCTGGTCGAACGCTTCCATCAGGTAGTAGATGTAGCCTTCCTCCTCGGCGCGTTGCAGGAAGCGTCGCAGGAACAGCGCTTCGTTGCTCGTGGAGGCGACCGAGGCTTCGCGAGTGCGTCCGTCGGAGGGCCAGCCCACTTCACCGATGACGATCTGCTTGCCGGGAAACGTGCGTTGCAGGAGCTGCACGCGCGACACGACATAGTCGACGCCTTGCTCGACGGGAATGCCTTCCCAATACGGCAGCAGGTGCACGGTGATGAAATCGACGTGGCGCGCAAGTTCCGGATGAGTCACCCACACATGCCACGGTTCGGCAGTGCTGACCGGTTGATCGACTGCGGCGCGTACGCGATCCAGTTGCAGCGACAATTGTTTGACGGTGAGGTCGCCCCGCAGGATGGCTTCATTGCCGATCATCAGGCGGATGACATTGGAGTGCGTGCGCGCCAGCTCGATCGCCGCCGCGATTTCTTCATCGTTGGTGGCGAGACGGCGGTCGAGCCATGCGCCCACGGTGACTTTCAGATTGTGCCGTTCGGCCAGTGCCGGCACCTCTCCGAGGCTGAGCAGCGATGAGTAGGTGCGCACCGACACCACTTTGCCCGCCAGCAACTGCAGGTCGGCATCGATCTGCGCCGAGGAGGGCAGCTTGCGGTACACGGGATCCTGGCCCGCGTAGAAGGGCGAAAACGCCACGCCCTGAATCCGATCGGGCCAGCGCGGCTCAATGGTTGGCTGATTCAGCCACGCCCAGATGCCGACGGTAATAGCCGCAAACACCGCGGCGATGAGGACGCTCGAAAATTTCATCGGTACCGGTATTGCCACCACTGCTGCAAGTCTGGCGCAAGTCTAGGGAGGCGCGCAGGACTTCATGGTAACTTACTGCACCGCTGCCAGCCCGGGTTGGCGAGCCGGCCCTCGATGGATGGGCGCGATGGGCTGTCGTGAGGCGGAGACTTCCGGATAGACGGAGACGATGATGAGATTTCCGAACAGCAAGTGTGATTTACCGCAGCGGTCGATGAGTTCCCCTGCGGGCGCCGGTCTTTTTGCCAGGAGTGCGCTGGTGCTGATCGGCTGTGCCGCGGCGCTGGCCGCAAGCGCCGCCGATGCGCCGCGCGTGAACAATTTCGAGATCACGCCGTTCATCGGCTACATGGCCGGCGGAGAATTCGAAGATCCTGTCGACGGCAGCGACCGCGACCTCAAGGAAGACACCGCCTTCGGACTGTTCGCCGATCTCGTTGCCGATGTCCCCGAGCGCCACTACGAATTTCTCTACGCCAGCCAGAGCAGCACCGTGAAAGGCGTGGTGCCGCTGGACCTGGATATTCAGTACCTGCACATCGGCGGCACCGTCGGCTTCACCGACAACCCGCGGATCACTCCGTACGTCGGCATCACCGTCGGCGCGACGCGCTTCAAGCCCGACGCCAACGGTTTCGACGCAGAGACCAAGCCGTCGGTGACTCTCGGTGGCGGCTTCAAGATTCCCATCACCGATCACATCGGCCTGCGCTTCGACGCGCGTGCCTTCGTCACCTTGTTGGACAGCGATTCGCAGATCTTCTGCGTCTCGGATGGCACCGCTGCCGGCTGCCGCATCACTGCCCAGTCCGACACCTTCCTGCAGTACGCGGCCGGTCTCGGCATCATTGCTGCTTTCTAGCCGGGAGAAGATTTCTCGCAAAGATCGCCAAGCACGCCAAGGAAGAGGTAAGGATAATTGGGTCAGAGCTGACTTCTGGCTATTTTACTTTCTTCCTTGGCGTGCTTTGCGCCCTTCGCGAGAGACTCTCCGCTTTTGATCCTGCCTGACAAAATCCTGTCGATCGAGGGCATCGCCAAGTCGTTCGGTGGCGCAGCGAATCGTCGGGTATTACGCGACCTGTCGCTGCAACTCGCCGATGGCGAGTACATCGCCATCATGGGCGAGTCGGGCGCCGGCAAATCTACGCTGCTCAACCTGATTGCCGGACTGGATGTGCCCGACGCCGGCAGCATCAGGTTTGCCGGCGAAGATTTTTCCAGCCTCGACGACGAGGCCCGCACGCTGGTGCGACGCTCGCGCATGGGTTTCATCTTCCAAGCGTTCCACCTGCTGCCGCACTTGAACGTAGAACGCAACGTCGGATTGCCGCTGGCTTTGAACGGTGAGAGCGGTGCGACGGCGAAACAGCGGGTCGATGAGCTGCTCGAAGCCGTCGGATTGTCGGGGCGACGTCGTAGTGCGCCGAGCGAGCTGTCGGGCGGCGAGATGCAACGAGTGGCTATTGCACGCGCGCTTGCTCATCGTCCACGCCTGGTGCTTGCCGATGAACCGACGGGCAATCTCGACGCGGATGCAGCCGGTGAAGTGCTGCAGTTGTTGAGGAACCAGCTCAGGCGCGATCGTGCCGCAGGCATCCTCGTCACACATTCTGAGCTTGCCGCGAGCACGACGGACCGTATCTATCGCCTGACTGCAGAGGGATTGCGCTCGACTGCGACCGTCGCATGACTCGCGTGCTGCTCATCCTGGAAGCGACGGTGTGGGGACCGATGCGGCGCTCGATCGGCCGCACCTTGCTTGCCGTGATAGCCATCGCGCTCGGCGTTGCGTTGGGCTTCGCTGTTTACTTGATCAATCGAGCCGCGGCTGACGAAGTGTCGCGAGCCGCTCGCAGCCTGTTCGGCGTTGCAGATCTGGCGATCGAAGCCGGGCCGGCAGGCGTGGATGAAATGGTTTATCCGCGCGTGGCGCGCGTGCGCGGAATCGAAGTAGCGAGCCCGGTCGTCGAAGTCGCGGCGAAGCTCGCCGGTCAGCGCGGCACACTGAATATCATCGGCACCGATGCCTTCCGCTCGCGCCTGCTGCAGCCGACCCTGGCGAATCTCGCCGGAAAAATGTCCGTGGGCGAGGTCGGCGCGCTCGATCCGGACGCATTGTTCGTGAGTTCAAGCGCCGCTCGCGAATTGCATCTCGAGACCGGCGACACACTCGACTTGCAAGTAGGGCTGAACGTCATCGCATTCAAAGTGAGCGCGGTGCTGCCGTCACAGGCGCTCGAGCAACGGGCCGCCATCATCGACATCGCCAGTGCGCAATGGCGTTTCGATCGTCTCGGTAAACTGTCGCGGATCAATCTGCGATTGCAGGCGGGCGCGAATCAACAGCAAGTACGAGATGAGCTGCAACGCCTGTTGCCAGGCGATGCGCGGGTCGTGACGCCGGGTGAGGCAAGCAGCGATGCCTTGCGATTGTCGAGCGCCTATCGATCCAATCTCACTGCGCTCGCGCTGGTCGCGTTGTTCACCGGCGGCTTTCTCGTCTACTCGACACAGACGTTGGCGGTGCTGAGACGTCGCCGGGAATTCGCGCTGCTGCATGCGTTGGGTGTGACGCATCGACAGCAGATATTCTTCGCTTTGCTCAGCGGCGGGATGATCGGAGTGGCCGGCGCCGCCATCGGAATCGCTCTGGGATTCGCCGCCGCTCACTATGCATTGGCATCGCTCGGTGCCGATCTCGGCGCCGGATATTTTCACGGCGACACCGTGCAGCTGCAGACGACGACGCTCGAACTGCTGGCCTTTGCGGTCTTGGGGGCGGGCACCGCGATTGCAGGCACGTTGCGACCGGCGTTCGATACGGCACGGATTCCGACTGCAGCCGCGCTGAAGGCAGGTGACGTGGCGAGCGGTCGGGCTGTGCCTCGAACCGGTCTCGCGCTGCTTCTCATTGTCATCGCGGGCCTGCTATTGCTGCTCCCGCCAGTGGGTGCCTTGCCGGTGCCGGGCTATGCGTCGATTGCATTGCTGATTCTCGCCAGCGTCACGGCCATCGCCACGTTGATGCGGATGGTGCTGGCTCGAGTGCCGCACACGAAAATCGTCCCGCTGCAGATTGCGATTGCGCATCTGATCGGCACGGCGCGCTACGTAACGTTGAGCGTTGCGGCCATCGTGGTGAGTTTCAGCCTGATGGTGGCCATGCTCATCATGGTCACGTCGTTCCGCAATTCGCTGGATGCGTGGACCGCGAAGATACTGCCCGCTGATCTGTATATGCGGGCGGGTAACGTTGGTCAGAGTGCTTTCTTCGACGCCGTGACAGTTGAGCGATTGCAAGCACTGCCGCAGGTCTCGCGCTTCGAGACGGGACGTTTTTCGCAGGTGGCATTGGCGGCAGATCGACCGCCGGTGACATTGGTTGCCCGTTCGTCCAACGGCGGCTCGGTCGAGAGCGATTTGTGGATGGAGCAGAGAAGCAGTGCGCCGCTGCCGAAGAACGCCATACCGGTGTGGATCTCGGAAGCCGCCGCCGATCTTTATGAGCTGCAGCCGGGCGCTTCGTTGTCGTTGCCATTGAATGGCAAATCGGTTGCGGTGTCGGTGCGTGGCATCTGGCGTGACTACGAACACCAGAACGGCGCGGTGCTGCTCGATCGCGATACTTATGTCGCGCTCACCGGCGACACGGCAGTGAACGCGTTGAGCGTGTGGGTGCGCGACGGCGCGGACGTTACACAACTGGCCAGCGCCATTCGCGCAACCATGCCTGCGGGTGCTGATTACGATCTGCGCCTGCCCAGGGAGCTGCGACAAATGTCGCTGGAGGTGTTCGATCGAACGTTCGCGGTGACTTACCTGCTCGAACTGGTGGCGGTGCTGATCGGCTTGCTCGGCATCAGCGCGAGTACTAGCGCACAGGTACTGGCGCGCCGAGGGGAATTCGGCGTGTTGCGCTATCTCGGCTTTACCCGCAGGCAGATTGCTACGACATTGGGCATCGAGGGCCTGCTGCTCGGCAGTGTGGGAGTCGTTGTCGGGCTGGTGACGGGAAGCGTGGTGAGCTTGATCCTGATCTACGTGGTCAATCGCCAATCGTTTCACTGGAGCATGGATGTGTTCGTTCCCTATCCGGCGCTGGCATTGTTGTCGATGCTGGTTGCCGGTTCGTCCGCAGTCATCGCCATCGTGAGTGGACGCAGCGCCATGAGCGGTGATGTGGTCGCGGCAGTGAAGGAGGACTGGTGACGTTCAGTCGGCGCATCGCCGCTTTTCTACTCTCGCTGTTGCTGACACCGGCTTACGCCGCGGATCGTGTCGACTACCCGGTGGTGGCACCTGGCGCATCCATCGAGTTTCCGCGCGATGAAGGCAGTCATCCGCAATTCCGCACGGAATGGTGGTACGTCACTGGCACGGTGGCGGACGCAGCGGGCGCGACGTTTGGATTCCAGGTGACGTTCTTCCGGTCGCGGCCCGGTGTGGACGAGGCCAATCCTTCCCGCTTCGCCGCCAAGCAGTTGCTGTTCGCGCACGCCGCGCTGAGCGATCCGAAACGCGGACACTTGTTACATGACGAGCGTTCGGCGCGCGCAGGTTTCGACATTGCCGAAGCGGCGGAGAACTCGCTGAATGTCGTAATCGACGACTGGTCGTTGCGTGCGCAACAGAAGGGTTATCGTGCAACGGTGCGCACGCCGGACTTTCAACTCGAGTTCGACTACCTGCCGACGCAGCCGCCGTTACTTCACGGCGCACGCGGTTACAGTCAGAAGGGACCGTCGCCGGAAGCAGCGAGTTATTACTACACGCTGCCGCAACTGCGGACGTCAGGACGGCTGACTATCGGTGCACGCGAATACAAAGTGACGGGCACGGCCTGGATGGATCACGAATGGTCGAGTTCGATCCTGGACGAACAGGCGCAGGGCTGGGATTGGGTGGGCATCAATCTGGACGACGGCGGTGCGGTGATGGCGTTTCAGATGCGTGATCTACAGGGCGCGGAGCACTTCGCTGCTGCGACGATTCGCGATGGCGGAAGTGCCGCGCCGGTGGCCTTCGCGCCAGCGGATATCGAGTGGTCGCCACGCCGCCGCTGGCGCTCGGTTCGGACGGGTATCGAGTACCCGGTCGAGTGGATGATTCGCATCGGCACGCGAACGCTGACGTTGCGTCCCGTGATGGACGATCAGGAGAACGATGCTCGCGGGAGTACGGGAACGATTTATTGGGAAGGCGCGGTCGAGGCCTTCGATGCGGAGGGACGACGCGTGGGGCGCGGGTACTTGGAGCTGACGGGGTATGGGCGGCGGGTCAGGTTGTAGCGGGTGGCTGTCGCATGGGGTGGCTCGCCGCCCCATGCGAACAAAAATCTACTTCGACAGTTTATTCACCAATCGCGACAGCAGCGATCCGCCCTTCTGCAACTGGCGAATGCCGCTCTCTTCGAGTTCGACCTCGCGCGCTTCGTCCATCAGTTCCTGCGTCAGCCGCTTCTTCGAGATGATCGGATGCTTGCCGGTAGCGGACGATGCCTTCCGGTTCGCCGCGCCGGCCGGAGAATGTTTAACTGCAGGAACCGCGCCCTTGGCCGCAGTCTTGATCGCCTTGTGTTTGCCGGTCGCACCGGCTGCTGCCTTGAAGGCACCGGTCGCGCCGGGCTTGAACGAGCCTGTCGCCGCCGTTCTGAAAGAGCCAGTGGCATTGGGCTTGAACGAGCCGCTGGATTCCAGGGTCAGTGGCGGGTCGACTTCCATCGTGATCGTCGGAATGACCGGCTGCTTGGCGTTGCGCGCCCGTGCGTCGCTGAGCGCGACGACATTGCTTTCTTGCGGAGTTTCGACTGCTTCTGCAGGTTCCGGACGATCCTTGAAGCGCGCATGCT
Organism: Steroidobacteraceae bacterium; assembly: GCA_040509875.1. Classification (GTDB taxonomy): domain Bacteria; phylum Pseudomonadota; class Gammaproteobacteria; order Steroidobacterales; family Steroidobacteraceae; genus Steroidobacter. Next base: position 30,503 of record JBEVKB010000019.1, read on the forward strand.
CGGCCACGCTGATGCGCACGATGGTCGGCGTCGGGAAGAAGGTCTTCACGTAACCGGAAACGGCTTCCGCAGAGACGGCTTCGCGGAAGAAGCCCAGGCGCAATGAGTGAGTGATCTTGCCGCTGCCGGCCGTCGCGAGCGAGTACAGGCGATAGGCTTCGAAGATATCCAGGTGCGGCATCGTATCCAGATTGACGGGCTGCTCCGAAATCGCAAGCTGGATCGCAAACCATTTCTCCTGCGACTCGTCTTTGAGCTCAGCCTCGGTGAGCGCGCGGATGGTTTGCGTGCTGTCGAGGTCGCCACGCGGGGGAGGCGTAATTTCAGCGAGCTCAACGGAAATGTGAGAGGCCTTCGCGGTAACAGCTTCGCGAGAAGCTGGCGTCGCAGGAACGCTTCTCGCCGCAGGCGCCACTGGTGCTGCTGAAGCCGCAGCTGGCACAGACAGCGCCTTCGTGCGCTGTGTGGTTGCGAGTGTGAGGTCGGTATCCGGAACGCTGACGCCCTTGCCGATGTGCAGCGGCCCGGTGATAGCCGGTTGCTTCTTGGCTTGTGCAGGTGCCGTCGACTCGGCGGCGAGCGCGAGATCCAGTTCGTGGAGTGGGTCGAGTACGGGCGCCGGAGGTTTGACCATCCCGCGGTGCTGTCCCGTGGCGGCAGTGCTCTGAAAGCTTCCGGTGGCGGCGAGATCCAGCGCAGCAGCTTTTGCAGGCGCTGCAGGAACCTTTGGCGGCGCGACCGCAGGAGCTTGCGCCTTGGCCGTCACGGGTGGCTGCTGAGGCTTCGCAATCGGTGCCTGGGGCTTCGGCGCTGCTGCTGTCGGTGCGGGAGCTTGCTTGGGCGCCGCTACCGGCTCCCAAGACACTTCTATTTCGGTTGTTGGCGCGACCGTTTTCGCAGTCGTCGCAGGCTTTGCCGCCGTTGTCACCGCGGGCTTTTCCGGCTCCCAACTGACTTCGACGATTGCCGAACTCTCGATGTCGGGCTTGGCCGCAGCAGGTGGCGTGACTGCTGTGGGTGCCTCTTCGATTGCAGGAGCAGGCTCACCGCTCGGCGTAAGGCGCAGTGCACGCATCTGCGGTCGCGTCGAATCGTTGTCGATGACGACGGAGATCTGCGGCTTCGGTGCTGCCGGTGCGGGTGCAGGCTCAGTGACAAAGCCGCGCGTGAATTTTTTATCTTCGTCGGCGAGACAGGCCATGAACGCCGTCGGATATTGAGCGCGGACTTCGGCGAGTGTCTTGGATGCTTCCGCTTCGTCGACGAAGAAGCCGAGGCGAAGTCGATGTCGCGTGCGACCGTCTTCGGCGCGAGCTACCTGGTAGAGCCGGTAGCTGTCGAAACCCGGCAGTGTCTTGCCGGGTACCGCGATCGGCGCCATCGAGGCGCAGAGGTTGATGATGAACAGCGGCGAGCCTGCGCCATTGCTGGTGACAAGGGGCGTCGCTGTTTCCTCAAAGACTTTACTGGTGTTCTGTTCCACGCGCTCTTCCCTATCCGAAGTCGGCCCATCGAAGTCGCCCATCCGAGCCGTGCCAGGCATCGCGGCGTCGAGAGGCATTCGTGGAGAGAGGGGGAAGCGCTCGCGTGGCGAGTGCTTGGTATCACGAGACCGGCCCACCTCGATCGGCGTGAACTCTGCGGTTCACTGTCTTTTCACTTGGTGGACCCGCGTCGCCGCGAGTTTGAGATCGCGGCTTCGTGGTAACCCCGCTGTCTTAGGAATGACTCCGTTAGACCGGAAGCTTTGCGTCCTCGCCTTTCAGCGAGTTTGCCCTTGGCACGTGCTCGATATTCTGCATGAGGCCGCTGCAAGTCAAGGGTTCCTGGCGCTTTCAGGAGACACACCGAGCCCGGCACGGGAAAATTCGCTCTGCGTTTGAGGTTATGTCGGATTGATGGCGGCAATAGGCAGTCAAACCGCCATTCTTGTCCATGCTTCGCGGCCCGCGCTGGCCGGTTCGCCGGCCATGATCCGCGGCGCGAGCTGCGACACGATATGGACCTGCGCGGCATCCGAAAGACCCAGCGCACGCAACGCGCCTTCCAGTCCATCGATGAGTTGCCGTCGCTCGTTCATGGTCGGGCAGCCATCGCGCGCCAGCGTCGCAAGCTCATCGCCCACGCTGTGGATCGTCTCGGCGATCGATGGCGCGAACTCGCTCAGGTCACCGCGCAGCCGCGCAGCGAAACGAAACGAGTTGTAAGCACAAACATACGCGCGGTTACGCAGTTTGAGGTTCTTGAGCAGACCCATCGTGTACCTCCTTGCAACAGTGCACGGGAAAGTGTGGAGGCCGTCGCACTCACGACGGTGTGCGCTGGATCGCGGAATGCATTTAATTACCGACGTTGCCCGACGTTGTAATAAAGCCGCATTGCCAATCAATGGCCTGGGAAGGGCGATATTTTTTGGTGCTAAAACACCAACTCGGTGCGTTGACAGCGCTTGCCGATCGTGCTCATGCGCGGCCGACGTTGCGGTCGGTGGGCGAATGAAAGTATTCGCTCTCCTGCGAAAACTGCTTGAGCAGTTTGCGTAATTCTTCGAGGCGGCCTTCGGCGGTGCTGATGGACATGCACTCTTCGCAGTCCGGATCGGAGCAGGGCTGGCGCGAATACAGCCAATACTGCACGGCTCCGGCGAGCAGTCCGTCGGCGATGTCCCAGATGTCGGCCTTCTGATCCGTGTCAGCGATCTTGTTGCCGAGGTCGACCGCCTTGCCGAACGCGTCGCTGAAAGGATTGTCTGAGTGTTGCATTGCCTTTAGGCGCTTGGCTGGAAGGCGGCCATTGTAACCGTGAGTGCGGGCGGCTGCATGCCGCGCGTCTTGATGCGGCACGACTTCGCTGGTCTACTCGCGTTTTCCATTGAATCGAGGCGGCGATGGCTGACGAACGCAATAGCGATGCCCAGATGGACATCGAATCCCTGTACCAGGAGGAAATGTTTACCGATCGCCGCGTGGGCGCCATCCGTCGCCTGACACCGATGCTCGGCGACGGCACGCGCGACCCCGCCCGGCCCGTGTTGTTCCTGGGCCAGGCGGAAATCATGACCAACATGGGCCCGGTGCCCATCAATTTCGAAATCGACGCGGACGATCTCACTACTGCGGTCGCGGGCTTCGCTCCTGCCGCAGCGGTGGCAGTGGAGCGCACGGTGCAGCAGATCCAGGAAATGCGGCGCCAGCAGGCCTCCCAGCTGGTGGTGCCGGGCGCGGGCGGAATTCCCAATCTCGGTGGTGGGGGCGGCGGTCGCGGCGGAAAGATCCAATTCCCCTGAGCGTTCGTAGTCGCAGTGGCCTACAGTGCGGCAATTACCGAAGTTGCCGCATGCCGGGTCGCTCACTAACATGCCGGGGGATGAAGTTGCCACGCCAGATGTTCCGCTCATGACTTATTGCGTCGGCATGCTGCTGGATGCCGGATTGGTATTCCTCGGCGATTCGCGCACCAACGCCGGTGTCGATCAAATCAGCACGTTTCGCAAGGTGACGGTGTTCGATCGTCCCGGCAAATGCATCATGGTGCTGCTCAGCGCCGGCAATCTCGCGGTCTCGCAGGCGCTCACCAGCATCCTGCGCGAACGCAACGAGATGTCCACGCCGCAGAGCATGTTCAACGCACCGAACATGTTCGAGGCTGCCTTGCAGGTGGGCGAGGCGCTGCGCGAGGTGCATCGTCGCGATGCCGAATCGTTCAAGGAACACAACATCGAGTTCAACGCGTCGTTCATCTTCGGCGGCCAGATCGGCGCCGAGCCGCCGCGATTGTTCTGTATCTATGCGGCCGGCAACTTCATCGAGGCCACGATCGACACGCCATACTTCCAGATCGGCGAATCCAAATACGGTAAACCCATCCTGGATCGCGTGATCAGTCGCAGCACCAGTCTTGCGCAAGGGGCGAAGTGCGCATTGATTTCGATGGACTCCACGATTCGCTCCAATCTATCAGTGGGCCTGCCGCTGGACCTGGTGAGTATTCAGCGCGATACATGGCGAGTGCACAGTCACGTGAACATCACGGAAGACCACGCTTACTTCAAGATGATCCGCACGCGCTGGAGCGAGAGTCTGCGGCATGCGTTTCACGAGATGCCGGATCCGGAGTGGATACGGCGCAGCTGAGCTTCGCCCCTACTGGACAGGCAAAGCCGCCATCGTCTCCTGCGGACCTGGTTGAACACTCAACAGGGCGCCATTCTCCTGGCTGATCGCCGCTTCCGTACGCTTGTTCATGACCACGATGCTGATGCGCCGGTTGACCGCGTTTTCCGGAGCGTTCGCATCGAGCAGCGTGCTCGACGACAATCCCACGACCCTGCCGATCTTGACCGCAGGCAAACCGCCGACGATCAATGCGCGTCGCGCCGCGTTGGCGCGATCGGCGGAGAGTTCCCAGTTGCTGTAGTTCGGCCTGACCAGCGGGCGGCTGTCGGTGTGACCGCTGATGCTGATGCGGTTGGGGACGTTGTCGATGATGCTCGACAGTTCGTGCAGGATGTCGGCGGAGAAGCTCTCGAGCACGGCGCTGCCCGAAGGAAACATCGAGCGTCGCTCCTGGTCGATGATCTGGATGCGCACGCCTTCGGGCGTCACGTCCAGCAGGATCTGGTCCTTGAACTGCGCCAGCGACTCGCGCAGGTCGATCGCCTCCTTCAATTCCTGCATGAGGCCTTCGAGCCGTTCCGCATCCGCTTTTTCGTCGGCAGCCTTGGTCTGCGCATCTGTCTTCTGCGCGCGTTCGCCCAGCTCCGGAGGCGCAGCCTCAGCAGCAGGTGCGGGGTCATGATGCAATTCCATGCCGCCGCCCAGCTTGATCATGCTGGTGCTCGCGCCACCCGGTCCATGTACCGGTGAAGGTGAGGGGGCAGGGCTGGCTCCCTGCACCGACGAAGGGTTGTTGAAGTATTCCGAAATCGCGCCTTTCTGCTTTTCGGTGGTGGCGCCCATCAGCCACATGAGCAGGAAGAACGCCATCATCGCCGTGGCGAAGTCGGCGAACGCGACCTTCCACGAACCGCCGTGCGCGGCATGGCCGCCCTTCTTGACGCGCTTGACGATGATGCGCGGCGCGACTGGGAAATCCTGCGATGCCATGGTCGTGCGATCCGCTTATTTCTTGCCGCGCAGTTGCGCTTCGAGATCTTTGTAACTCGGGCGCAGTTCTCCCGGCGTGGTCTTGCGGCCGCACTCGATGGCGACCTGCGGCGGATGCCCGTTGAGCAGGCCCATGATGCAGGTCTTGAGCGTGGTGTAGAACTGAGTTTCGTCGCGCGCGAGGCGCTCCATCGCATTGCTCATCGGGCCGAGCAGTCCGTACGCGAGCAGGATGCCGAGGAACGTTCCCACCAGCGCCGCGGCGACTTTCTGTCCGATCTCTTCGGGCGGTCCGCCCAGTGCGCCCATCGTATTGACGATGCCCAGAACCGCCGCGACGATGCCGAAGCCGGGCATGGCGTCGGATACTTTGCTCATCGCCAGCGCCGGCTCTTCGCCATCGTGATGGTGCGTCTCGATCTCCAGGTCCATCAACGCTTCGAGCTGGAACTGGTCCATGTCGCCGCTGATGATGAGCCGCAGGTAGTCCTGGATGAATTCGATGGCGTGCGGATCGTCGAGAATCAGCGGCCGTTTCTTGAACACCTCCTGGGTCGCGGGGTCCTCGATGACACGTTCGAGGCCCATCATGCCTTCCTTGCGCGCGATCGACATCAGGTCGTACATGAGGCCGAACATCGCGAGGTAATGATCTTTCTTGTAGTGCGATCCCTTGATCAGCGCACCGAACGCACCGAACACTTTCTTGGTCACGCGCATGGGATTGGCGATGATCAATGCGCCGAGCGCCGCGCCGCCGATGATCACGAGTTCCGACGGTTGCCACAGGGCGCCGATCTGGCCGCCATGAACGACGAAGCCGCCCAGCACGCAGCCCAATACCACAACGATGCCGACGATCAGGTTCATTCTTGGTCTCAATGCGCAGCGCCGGTGCGACTGCCCGGGTTCCCCATTGAAGTCGGCATTGGCCCACAAACCTTTAGGTGTGCAAGCGTATTTCGGCAATTACCTGAATGATCGCCCTGCGGCGTCACGAACGATGCGGAAATCGGCGGCGAATGCCGCCAGAATGGAGGGATGAAGATCTTGCAAACGTCGATCCCCGAGCGGCTGGGCCGGCAATGCCTGGCGTCAGTCGGCCTGCTGCTCGTCTGTGCAATAGCCTGGGCGCAGCAACTCGAAGTGTTGGACCTGCACAATCGCACGGCGGCGGAGGTGATCCCGATTCTGCAGCCCCTGGTTGAACCGGGTGGGGCGCTGACAGGGCAGGATTACAAACTGTTCGCCCGCGTGAGCAAGTCGAACCTCGCGCAATTGCGTCAGGCCCTGGCATCCATCGACCAGGCGCCGCGCTCTTTGCTCGTCTCCGTGCGCAACGCCACTCGCCAGGAAATCGAACGCGAGCAAGCGGCCATCGCGGCGCAGGTCGGCCAGGGACGCGGTTCGGTTTCCGTGCTGGCGACTCAATCGGGCAGCACTCGACAGGGAGAAGGGATCGCCATCGTGCGCGTGCTCGAAGGCGGCTCCGCATCGATTGCCACGGGCAGCAGCGTGCCCATCGTTACTTCTTTCGTAGCTCGCGCAGGACGCAGGCCCGTGACTGGTGGATCGCTTGGATATCAGCAGCTCAGCAGCGGTTACCTGGTGACGCCACGATTGAATGGCGACCGCGTGACGCTGCAGATCGATCAGCAGGCGCAGGAGGCGGGTCGCGGCGGCGGGATCGCGACTCAGTCGCTGTCTACGCAGGCTGGAGGCAGTCTCGGCGCGTGGATCGAGCTCGGCGGTGTCTCGGAAGCGAGCACTTCACGCAGCAGCGGCATAGCGGGGCGGACCCTGCAGACGCAGTCCGATGACAGATCGGTCTGGGTGAAAGTGGAGCTGGCGCAGTAAGGAGTTGTGAACCGCCGCCCACCAGAAGGAGGTAGCAGTCACTACGCTGCGTGCGGATCTGCGGACTCCCCTATGCAATTCCCGGATTACTTCAAACCTTTGTTGGCCATCGTCGCGTGCTGTCTCGGCATAGTCGGCCTGTTATCCGGCGGGCCGATCGAACAGCCGGCGGGCGTGCTGGTCACGAGTGAACCGCAACAACGGCCGACGCGAGCCGCAGCTTTCAATCTCGGAGAATTCGAGGTGACGCCGGCCGCCAGTTACGACATCGAAGCGCGCGTGTTGTCTACGGAGAAATATCGCGTGGGCAACGACGCCAAGCTGTCGCCCATCGACTTCGCTGTGGGCTGGGGCCCGATGTCGGACAGCGCGGTGCTGAAGCATTTTCGCGTGAGGCAGGGCGGTCGCTTTTTCAGCATCTATCCGGACGAGCAGGCCGTGGATCTCAAAGTCGCACTGAGTGGCGCCGCCAACATGCACCTGATCCCGGCGACGTCGACGCTGCGGCGTGAACTCGAACACACCCGCGTCGGGAGTATCGTCCGGTTGCGTGGTCAACTGGTGAACATCGCCGGGCCGAACGGCTACCACTGGAATACATCGTTGACGCGCGAAGATACGGGCGCGGGCGCGTGCGAGGTTTTCTACGTCGAGTCGTTCGAGACTCGATGAGATTCACGTGCTTTGCGCCTTTTGCGAGAAATTCCCTATCCTCACGCCGCGCGCGACGCCGGAATCCGGCAACGCACGATCAGGCCCGGATGATTGTCGAGCAGTTCCATGGTGGCTCGATGCAGGCGCATTACCGCGGCCACTAGACTCAATCCCAGGCCGCTGCCGGTGTTGGCGCGATCGCGCTCCAGGCGGATGAAGGGTTGCAACACCCGTTCGCGATCCTCTTCGGGAATGCCCGGACCGTCGTCCGCGACGCTCAGTACGATCTCCCCCGGTTCGCTGTTCAATTCGATGATCACGTGTCCGTTCTGCGGCACGTACTTGAGCGCGTTCTCCACGAGATTGACCAGTGCTTGCGCCAGCAGTTGTCGGCTGCCGCGTAATGCGGCGGTATCAGGTGTGCGTGCAGTCAGCGTAATGCCGCGTTGCGTCGCCTCGGGCTGGTAGAGATCGACGATCTCGTGAGTGAGTGCGGCGAGGTCGAGAACTTCGGCCGAGAGTTCGCGACCGTGTCCCTCGGCCTGCGCGATCTGTAACAGCGTGCCGAGTGTTCGTTGCACGCGTTCCAGTTCGAGCAGCGTTGCCTCCATGGTGTCGCGTGCGTTGCCGGGAATGTTGGCGTGCTGCAGGGTTTCTTCTATGCGCACGCGCGCCCGATACAACGGTGCGCGCAGATCGTGAGCGGCGCTGTCGAACGTCGTGCGTAGAATTTCGGTCTGCTGCTGGATGCGATCCAGCATGTGATTCACCGTGCGCGACAGTTCGTCGAATTCATCCTTGGTGTTCTCGATGGCGAGCCGCTGCGAGAGTTTGCCGCTGATGATGGTTTCGCAGGTGAGTGCGATCGAACTGATCCGCCGACGTACGCCGCGACTGTAGATGGACGTTACCGTCGTCCCCAGCAGCACGCAGAGGCTCGCGCACCAGAACATGGCGTTGCGCAGTCGCGAGGCCAGCCGTTTGCGTTCGAGAATGTCGGTGCCGACCAGCAGTGTGGGACCGCCCGCCAACGCAAGGGCCCGTGCCCGCACCGGATGCGAAACCACCTGGCCGCGTTCGGTCGCGTCGATATCGAACTCCAGCCATTGGTTGTTCGCGACGACCTGGCTAGGCCAGCGAGCGATGTTGCCCGCGATACGCGAGCCATCGGGATTCGCCAGCAGGTAGACGGCTCCGGTTCGTCCCCAGCTGTCAGCGCGTCGGTGTAGGGTGCCGATGAGTTGCAGCAGGCCACCTTGTCGATACACATCGACGAGGCCATTCACTTCTGCCTGGATGACGGCGTCTACTTCTCTGTCGAGGACTCTTGCAGTCAGAAAGTAAACGGCGGTGAGCAGCGAGACGACGCCGACCGCGAAGATGATCACGTAGAGAGCGGCCAGCCGCGCGGAGGAGAGTCGAAAGGTGGGCTGGGCCATGCGCAGCGATTCTATTCCCTCTGCCGGATCTTATTCTTGATTCCTCCCCCCGGTCCCGAGGGGAGGAAGTTAGAAGGGAAGGAGCGAGGAGGTCAGGCTGCTTCCGGCGTCTTCAACATATACCCCGCGCCCCGCACCGTGTGGATCAGCGGCTTCGCGAAGTTCTTGTCGATGGCGGTGCGCAGCCGGCTCATGTGCACGTCGATGATATTGGTCTGCGGATCGAACTGCAGGTTCCAAACACCTTCGAGCAGCATGGTGCGGGTGACGACCTGGTCGGGCCGCCGCATCAGGTACTCCAGCAGCTGGAATTCCTTGGCAGTGAGATCGATATTGCGCCCGGCACGGATGACGCGCCGGGCGAGCAGGTCTAGTTCCAGGTCCGCGACTTTGAGCCGCGTCGTTTCGGTTGCGTGTGTCGATGCCCGCCTGCTCAAAGCTTCCACTCGCGCCAGCAGCTCGGCGAAGGCGAAAGGCTTGGTCAGGTAGTCGTCGCCACCCGCCTTGAGACCGTGGACGCGATCGTCCACGGTTCCCAGGGCAGAAAGGATGAGCACCGGCGTGCGGTCCGCGTTCTTGCGCAGCTCGATGATGATGGACAGGCCATCCAGCTCCGGCAGTTGCCGGTCGGCGATGATGACGTCGTAGCCACCGCTGGTGGCTCGTTCGAGACCGTCGCGTCCATCGGCGCTGTGGTCGATGGTGTAACCGTTTTCACGCAGTCCCTTCACCAGGTAGCTGGCTGCTTCGAGATCGTCCTCGATCAGCAGCAGGCGCATGGCAGTCTGCGCCTGTGCCTGGGTGGCGAAGTTCGTGTCCGATCGATGGGTTGCTACGTTCATGAGCTGCTGCGCTTAGCTGATCTTGATCGGAACGAAGATCTGCGCATTCTCGCGCTCGATCAGCAACGCCACCACCTTGGTGCTCTTCTTGGTCGCTTCCTGCAGATCCTTGAGCGACTTCACCTTGGCGCCGTTGACGCCAAGAATGATGTCGCCGGGCTGCACGCCGGCTTCGCCAGCGGGGCCGCCCACGTTCTCCACGAGCAGCGATCCTTCGGTGTCGGCCTGGCGCTGCTCATCGGCAGTGAGCGGACGAACTGCGAGTCCGAGCTTGCTCTGCGCATCGGCGCCAGGGCCGGAGCCATTCGAGGCAACCTTCTCGCCGTCCTCGCGCAACTCCACCGGCTTGGCGGTCAGGCGCTTGTTGCCGCCGTCGCGCCAGACATCGATCTTGATCTCGCTGCCGGGCTTGGTGTTCGCGACGATCGCGGGCACCTGCGCCGAAGTCTCGATTTCCTTGCCATCGACCTTGAGGATGACGTCGCCCGGCTTGATGCCGGCCTTGGCGCCGGGACCATCGGATTCGACCATGCCGACCAGGGCGCCGCGCGGGCGATCCAGGCCGAAGGAATCGGCGAGCTGTGCATTTACATCCTGGATGGAGACGCCGATGCGGCTGCGAGTCACCTTGCCGTTGCTGACCAGCTGCTCCTTCACGTTGGTGGCGATATCGATGGGAATGGCGAACGACAGGCCCATGTAACCGCCGGTGCGACTGTAGATCTGCGAGTTGATGCCGATCACTTCGCCGTTCAGGTTGAACAGCGGGCCACCGGAATTACCCGGGTTGACCGCAACATCCGTCTGGATGAATGCAGTGTAGCCGCCTTCGCCGGGCATGGAGCGCGCAGTGGCGCTGACGATGCCTGCAGTCACGCTGTTCTCGAACCCGAATGGCGAACCGATCGCGATCACCCACTCGCCCGGCTTCAGGCGCGAAGGATCGCCGATGCGCACCGTCGGCAGGTTCTTCGCTTCGATCTTGATGACGGCCACATCGGTGCGCTCATCGGCGCCGATGACCTTCGCGCTGTACTCGCGCCGGTCGGTCATCTTGACGGTCACCTGCGATGCGCCGCTCACGACGTGCGCATTGGTGAGGATGTAACCGTCGCTGCTGACGATGAAACCCGAGCCTTCACCGCGGGCAGGCTGCTGAGGCTGCTGCTGCATGCCCCGGGGCAACTGGCCACCGAAGCGGCGGAGGAAGTCGGACATCGGATCGTTGGGCGAGAGCCCGCCCGCCACCGGCTGGGCCTTTTCCACCACGGTGACGTTCACGACTGCGGGGCCGTAGTGTTCGACCATGGCGGTGAAGTCAGGGAGCGAACCGCGCGAGGGCACGGTGAAAGCAGGCTGGGCCGCCGTTGCAGCCGGCGCTGCCGTCGATTGAGCCACCGGGCCATCCGCCTCGACGCCTGCGGCCGAGAGATTGTCGGAGCATCCGGCAGCAAGGGCCAGGCTCAAGGGAAGTGCGGCAATTGCGATGCGCGAAAACGCGACCATGGAAACCTCGACGATGGAAAATGTAACTGCAGGATGAGACGCCTGATCCAGCGGCAAGTTGTCACAATTAAGAAGAGTTAATTGATGTCAAGATGGTTGCAATTCCACTGACATCTCCCGAACCGGTACGAGGGAGATCAGGGCACGCCGCCCAGCATCGCCTTCAGTTCCTCCACCTCTTTGCGTAGATCCGCCACCAGCACTTCGAGCCGCTCGATGCGATCCACCCGCTGGGCGTTGGAGCCGTGAGAGGAGTGAGATTCCTCGGGCATGGCAGTCACATCGATCGGCCCACTGAACAGATGCGCGTAGCGCGAATCCCGACGCGAAGGCTCACGAGGCAAGCGCACGACGAACGGCCCATCGTCGCGGGTGCTGAGCTTCTCCAGCGCCGCTTCGACGACGTGAACGTCGGCGACCTCCGCCATGCGGCTGATGCGGGTACGTAATTCGCCCGGCGTCTGCGGACCCCGCAGCAGCAATTCGCACAGGATGCCGGTTTCGACCGGATTGAATTCGAGCGTGCCGAAGCCGGTGTTGCAGAACCGGTGCTGGTACTTGGGCACGCGGCTGCCGAACCCGGAACGCTCCAGCATCAGGTGCTTGGCGACCAGTGCGTCGACCGTCTCCTGCACGGTGCGTTCGCTCAGGTCGAGCAGCGGATCGCGATTGCTCTTCTGGTTGCAGGCATTGGTCAGCGCATTCAACGACAGCGGATACTGGTCCGGGGTGGTGAGGGCTTTTTCGATCAGGCAGCCGATCACCCGGGCTTCGTTCGCGTTCAGCAATATATTCATGGGTGCCTTATTCCCGTTTGTTCGTCGCGGGGTGCGGATCAATATAAGGGATTCGCCTTTCTCCCGGTAACTCAACACGATAGCGATTTGCCGCAGCTGCCGGAATGCTTCATTGCCGCGGGTCTTTCACACTACAATCCTCCGTCCTTGCCCAGCCGCGGACGATTTCCCCTTGCTCAATCTCTCCCTGCCACTCGATCCCATCGAGACGCAACGCGTGGTCGCGGCGGATGCGCCGGTACGATTGCGTGAAATTCCGTACAACTACACCTCGTTCTCCGACCGCGAAATCGTCATCCGGTTGCTGGGCGAACGCATCTGGTCGGTTCTCGATGAGCTGCGAGGCGAACGTCGCACCGGACGCTCGGCGCGGATGCTCTACGAAGTGCTGGGCGACATCTGGGTGGTCCAGCGCAATCCGTACCTGCAGGACGACCTGATCGACAGCGTCAAGCGCCGCCGCATGCTGATCGACGCCTTGCATCACCGGCTCAACGAAGTGGAGCGGCGTCGCGACGGCAAGGACCCGGAACGCGATGCGAAGGTGGGTGAACTGCTGGCCGCCGCTCGTGGCGCGGTCGAGGCATTTGCCGCCGAATTCGAGCGCGTCATCGACCTGCGCAAGCGCGCCCGCAAACAATTCGAACGCAACACGCGCGACGACAACATCCGATTCGATGCGTTCGCACGCGTGTCGCATGTCACCGATGCTACCGATTGGCGCATCGAGTATCCGTTCGTCGTGCTGTCGCCCGACACCGAAGCGGAAATTCCCGCGATGGTGCGTGCATGTATCGATCTCGGACTCACCGTCATTCCACGCGGCGGCGGCACCGGCTACACCGGCGGCGCGTTGCCCCTGACGCCGCTGTCGGCCGTCATCAATACAGAAAAGCTGGAGAAGCTTGGTGCGGTCGAGATGCTCGCGCTGCCCGAAGTGGCGGGTGAAGTACCGACCATCTTCAGTGAAGCCGGCGTAGTGACCCGTCGCGTCTCCGATGCGGCGGAGAAAGCCGGTTTCGTCTTCGCTGTCGATCCGACTTCGGCCGATGCATCGTGCATCGGCGGCAATGTCGCGATGAACGCGGGTGGCAAGAAAGCCGTGCTTTGGGGCACCGCCGTCGACAATCTCGCCTGGTGGCGCATGGTCGATCCGGATGGCAACTGGCTCGAGATCACGCGGCTCGCGCACAACCGCGGCAAGATTCATGAAGTAGACGTCGCTGCTTTCGAACTGGTGTGGAAAGACGGACGCGATCCGCCTGACCGTGCGCGCGTGTTGCGCAATGGGCGCGTCGATATCGTTGGCCGTCAGTTCCGCAAGACCGGCCTCGGCAAAGACGTCACCGATAAATTTCTCGGCGGCCTGCCGGGTGTGCAGAAAGAAGGCTGCGACGGCCTGATCACATCGGCGCGCTGGGTCTTACATCGCATGCCTAAGTTCGTGCGCACCGTGTGCATGGAATTCTTCGGCCAGGCGCGCCACGCCATTCCGTCCATCGTGGAGATCAAGGATTATCTCGACGGCAATGCACGCGCCAGCGGCGTACAGCTTGCGGGCCTGGAACATCTCGACGAACGTTACCTGCGCGCCGTCGGCTATGCGACCAAGTCCAAGCGCGGCGTGCTGCCCAAAATGGTATTGCTCGGCGACATCGTCGGCGACGACGATTCGGCAGTGGCGCGGGCGACGTCGGAAGTGGTGCGCCTTGCGAATGCGCGTTCGGGCGAAGGCTTCATTGCAGTCAATGCCGATGCCCGCAAGAAGTTCTGGCTCGATCGGTCGCGTACCGCTGCCATCGCGCGCCACACCAACGCGTTCAAGATCAACGAAGACGTGGTCATTCCGCTGGATCGCATGGGCGATTACACGGACGCCATCGAGCGCATCAACATCGAGCTGTCGTTTCGCAACAAGCTCAAGATGCTGGGCGAGCTGCGCGCATTTTTTGCAGGCGAGCTGACGCTCGGCAAGGTCGACGATCCGGATATGGAGCGCGCGTCGCGGCAGGAACTGCTCGGCGATCGCCAGTTGCAAGGTCAACAGGTCATCGGTTCGACACTGGCGCGCTGGCAATATCTCAGCGATCACCTGGATACGCCGCTGCGGACGGCATTGCCGCACCTGGCCAGGCTCGGCTTCGAGCCCATGCGCAGCGATTTCGAACGTCGCCTGATGAGTGAACCGGAAGTGCGGGTGTTCGACCTGATCCAGGATCGCACCTTGCGAACTTCGTGGAAGACCGAAGTACGCGCGCACCTGCGTCGTCTATTCGTCGGCGGTACGTTCGCGCCGGTGCTGCAAGGTGCGGAGGACATTCACAAGCGCGTGCTGCGTGGTCGTGTCTGGGTCGCCCTGCACATGCATGCCGGTGACGGTAATGTGCACACCAACATCCCGGTCAATTCCGACGACTACGAGATGTTGCAGGAAGCGAACCGCGCTGTCGGACGCATCATGGCGATTGCGCGCAGTCTCGATGGCGTGATCTCCGGCGAACACGGCATCGGCATCACCAAGCTTGAGTACCTCACCGACGCGGAGACTTCCGAGTTCCGGGAATACAAGGCGCGCGTCGATCCGGCAGGTCACTTCAATCGCGGCAAGCTGTTGCCGGGTGCGGACCTGCGCAACGCCTATACGCCGAGTTTCAACCTGATGGGCCACGAGTCGCTCATCATGCAGCAGTCGGACATCAATTCGATTTCGGATGCGATCAAGGATTGCCTGCGCTGTGGCAAGTGCAAGCCGGTGTGCGCGACGCATGTGCCGCGTGCCAACCTGCTTTATTCGCCGCGTAACAAGATCCTCGCGACGTCGCTTCTCATCGAAGCGTTCCTCTATGAAGAGCAGACGCGCCGCGGTGTCTCGATCCGGCATTTCGATGAGTTCTCCGACGTCGCCGATCATTGCACGGTATGCCCCAAGTGCCTGACGCCCTGTCCCGTCAATATCGAGTTC
>JBEVKB010000020.1:0-58803 GCA_040509875.1 Steroidobacteraceae bacterium
GCCATAATAAATGTCAGCGTCGTGGAATTGATAACAGTGCCGCAGATGCGCGGGGCTGCATGTTGGTAGGGTGCAACGATCCGCCAACGGATGGCCTGCGTAGTTTTTCCCCGGTACCCGCACCATGAGCAACCAGTATTCAGCCAGCGATGAGCCGACTCTGCCGTCCGCCTCCGCGGGCGCTTTCGCGTTCGTCGCGGAATTAGCGACGGAAGTCTCGAAGGGACGCGTCGAGCTGCCTTCATTCCCGGACGTCGCGGTGCGCGTGCGCAAAGTGCTCGCCGACGACGACGTGTCGAACGAGCAGATCGCGCGTGTGGTGGGTTCGGACGCAGGTCTGGCAGCGCGCTTGCTGACACTCGCGAACTCCGCGGCGCTGAACCGTTCGGGCAAATCGGTTGCCGATCTCAAGACGGCCGTGAATCGCATCGGTCATAACAACGTGCGCACTGCCGCCGTCTCGTTCGCCATCGCGCAATTGCGCCGTGCCGGCGAACTCAAACATATTTCGAAGGAACTCGAGCAGCTGTGGACCGAGGCGACCATGGTCGCAGCGCTCAGCTATGCGCTGGCCTCGCGTGCCTCGAACATCAATGCCGACGAAGCCATGCTGGCTGGACTGCTGCACAACGTGGGTAAGATCTATGTGCTGGCGCGTGCGCATCGTCACGACAGCCTGTTCAAGGATCCAGCGGCGATCTCGCAGGTGCTGCGCGACTGGCATGCGAATGTCGGCAAGGCCATCGTCGAAAACTGGGGCTTCCCGCCGCACATCGCCGACGCCATTGCCGAGCATGAGAACATCGATCGCAGCGTCGGGCTCGCGGATGTCACCGACGTGCTCACGGTTGCGGTGATGATGTCGGGCTTCATGGGACATGAGACCGACCTCGAATTGAACATGCAGGGCGTGAAGGCGTTCTGGCGTCTCAATCTCGACAATGAGAAATGCGTGCATGTGATGCGCGATTGCGCGGAAGAGATCGCGGCGTTGCGGAGTGCGTTGGGGGACTGAAAAATCAGACCCGGAGCAGAAATTTCTCGCGGTGCACGCAGAGCACGCTGAGAAGGACAAAAAGGTCGGAACTCGGATCCGATCCGGCTCGTGCCCATTTTTATCTTTCTTCTCAGCGTGCTCTGCGTGTTCCGCGAGAGATTTTCCTGCTTCTCGTGCGGCCTCGCCGCCCCGCGCGAAGCAAGGTACCAACCGTGACCCCCGTCACGCCCCCCAGACATTCCCCCACGTTGCATCCCGAAGCTTGCGACTATGCCTCATGCCCTTGTCCGCCCGGGGCCGATCGTCGCAGGGGCGGGGTGGTTTTACATTGTCCGCACTCCGACGCTCCAACCCTTGAGGATAGTCAAACAGTGCCAAAGTCCCGCTTCGCCCAGTTTGCCGGTGTCGTGCTGTTCCTCACAGGCAGCCTGGCGCACGCGGCGGATGAGCACATGCGGGTGGAATTGGTGACGGTGGAGGCGCCGGCCGAATCCAAGGCAAAGAGCATCGCGCACCGAGTGATCGCGCTGCCGGTGGAACTGGTCGGCCTGTTTCTCGGCCACCGCGCCGAAACGCCGACCATCGCGGGTTGGCCCGTCGCCACCAAATATGCGGCGGACGCCAACGGCAACTGGGACCTGCCTTCCAACCTCCTGCCGCCGGCGCCCCTGGCTCGGGCCGACATGGTTCAGCTCGATCTTTCCGAATCGCGCGTGGCCGTCTGGCTGAGCGACGATCTCAACCTGCAGTGCGACCTCGACCAGGATCCCGCCATCGCGCGGGGCGACCAGTTCACGCTCAAGCTCGGCATGCAGTTCCGCTTCCGCTAGGCCGCGACCCACCGGGGAAGTCCCCGGAAATCGCATTTCCCGCAAATCGGCTATTCTTCGCCCCCAATTCGTAGATCCGGCGAAGTTTTCCGTCCATGCAAGAACGTTACGATCCTGCGGCCATCGAGTCGCAAGCCCAGGAACACTGGAACCGCGCGCGCGCCTTTGCCGTCACTGAAGACGCTGCCCGCCCCAAGTATTACTGCCTGTCCATGTTTCCGTACCCCAGCGGACGGCTGCACATGGGCCACGTGCGCAATTACACCATCGGCGACGTGATTTCGCGCTTCAAGCGCATGCAGGGCTTCAACGTGCTGCAACCCATGGGCTGGGACGCGTTCGGCCTGCCGGCCGAGAACGCCGCGATGGCGAATGGCGTGCCGCCGGCCAAGTGGACCCACGACAACATCGCTTACATGAAGCGCCAGCTGCAGTCGCTCGGCTTCGCTATCGACTGGGAGCGCGAGGTCGCCACCTGCACGCCCGACTACTATCGCTGGAACCAGTGGTTCTTCCTGAAAATGCTGGAAGCGGGCATCGCTTACCGCAAGACCGGCATCGTCAACTGGGATCCCACCGACCAGACCGTGCTCGCCAACGAACAGGTGATCGACGGTCGCGGCTGGCGCACCGGTGCGGTGGTCGAGAAGCGCGAAATCCCGATGTACTACCTGCGCATCACCAAGTACGCGCAGGAGCTGCTCGATGCTCTCGACACTTTGCCCGACTGGCCCGAGCGCGTGCGCACCATGCAGGCGAACTGGATCGGCAGGAGCGAAGGCGTGCGCTTCGGCTTCCCGTATGAATTGAGTGGCAAGCGAGAGTTGCTCCACGTCTTCACGACCCGCGTCGATACGCTCATGGGCGTGACCTTCGTGGCCATCGCCGCCGAACATCCGCTGGCGACGTTCGCCGCCAAGAACGATCCGGCGCTGGCCGGCTTCATCGAAGAGTGCAAGCAGGGCACGGCGATGGAAGCGGAACTGGCCGTCATGGAAAAGAAGGGTATGCCCACCGGCCTGTTCGTGGACCATCCGCTGACGGGCGAGCGTATTCCCGTGTGGGTCGGCAACTACGTGCTGATGACCTACGGCGATGGTGCGGTCATGGGCGTGCCGGCGCACGACGAACGCGATTTCGAATTCGCCAACAAATATGGATTGCCCATCAAGCAGGTGGTGCAGCAGGCCGCGCGCGACGCGCAAGGTGAACCGTTCACCACAGATCATTGGCAGGAGTGGTACGGCGCCAAGAGTGGCAACGTCCTGGTGAATTCCGGAAAGTACGACGGGCTCGACTATCAGCACGCCGTCGATGCGATTGCCGCAGACCTCAAAGCGCGTGAACTCGGCGACAAGAAAGTGCAATGGCGCCTGCGCGATTGGGGTATTTCGCGACAGCGTTACTGGGGCTGTCCGATTCCTTTGATTCATTGCCCTAAGTGCGGCGACGTGCCCGTGGCGGTGCCCGATGCGGACCTGCCGGTCACGTTGCCCGAAGGCCTGGTGCCTGATGGCAGCGGCAATCCGCTCGGCAAAACGCCTTCTTTCTATGAATGCGCGTGTCCCACGTGTGGCGGCCCGGCGCGTCGTGAAACCGACACCATGGATACGTTCGTCGATTCATCGTGGTACTTCATGCGCTTCGCGAGCGCCGGCAACGATCGGGCGATGGTGGACGAGCGCGCCAATTACTGGATGCCGGTGGACCAGTACATCGGCGGCATCGAACACGCGATCCTGCATCTGCTGTATTCGCGTTTCTGGACGCGCGTGATGCACGACCTCGGCCTGGTGAAAGCGACCGAGCCGTTCGCCAACCTGCTCACGCAGGGCATGGTGCTCAACGATATCTATTCGCGCAAAGGCGCAGACGGTCGTGCGGAGTATTTCAATCCCGCCGACGTGGAAGTGCAGGTCGATTCGAAAGGCACGCGCACCGGTTCGGTACTGCGCTCCGACAAATTGCCGGTCGAGTGGGAAGGCATGCGCACCATGTCGAAGTCCAAGGGCAACGGCGTCGATCCGCAGAAGCTGGTCGAGGCCTACGGCGCCGACAGCATTCGCCTGTTCATGATGTTCAAGGCGCCGCCGGAGGACTCGCTCGAATGGTCCGACGATGGCGTCGAAGGTGCTGCCAGGTTCATGCGCCGCTTGTGGCGCATTGTCTATGAGAAGGTCGGTGAGGACGGGCGCGGCGTGCGGACCGTGGGCCAGATCAAGAACAGCGAACTCAACGATGAGCAGCGTGCGTTTCGTCGAGCCGTGCATGCGACGTTGGTGAAAGTCACTGACGATCTCGGACGTCGTCGAGTGTTCAACACTGCGATCGCAGCGGTGATGGAGTTGATGAACACGCTTGCGAAGTTCACCGACAACTCCACCACCGGACAGGTGCTGGTGCAGGAGGCGCTCGAATTCATCGTGCAGATGTTGTCGCCCATCGTTCCGCATGCCACGCACGCGTTGTGGCAGGCTCTGGGCCACGATGACTTGTTGCTCGATCGAGCCTGGCCGGCGGCGGACCCGGCGGCGCTGGTGCAAGACAGCGTCGACATCGTCGTTCAAGTCAACGGCAAGCTGCGCGGCCGCGTCACAGTGCCGGCCGGAGCGCCCGAAGACCAGATCCGCGAGGCAGCACTGGCCGATCCGCAAGTGCAGAAATGGCTGGAAGGCAAGCCATTGCGCAAGGTCATCGTGGTGCCCGGCAAGCTGGTGAACGTGGTGGTTTGAGCGGGTGCTTGCTAACGCCGCGGTGGCGGCGTTAGCCTCGATGGACAACAGTTCATCGGGGGATTTCGAATGCGTGCCATCGACAACTCAACAGATGAGGTTCGCTCGCTCGTTTCCGCAGAAGAGTGGGCCACGCGCGTGGATCTTGCGGCGGCGTATCGGTTGGTGGGCCATTACGGCTGGGATGACCTGGTGTTCACGCATATTTCTGCGCGCGTGCCGGGGTCGCACGACTTCCTGATCAATCCCTACGGCCTGATGTTCGACGAAATCACTGCGTCGAACCTGGTGCGCGTGGACCTGCAAGGCGTGAAGACGCTGGGCAGTCCGTACGAGATCAATCCTGCCGGCTATACCATTCACAGCGCCATTCACGAAGCACGCGAGGATGCGGGTTGCGTCCTGCATCTGCACACCATGCAGGGCATCGCGGTGTCTTGCCAGAAGGCGGGATTGCTGCCGATCTCGCAGCAGGCGAGCATCGCGATTCAGTCGCTGTCGTATCACGACTACGAAGGCATCGCGCTCAATCCCGACGAGAAGGCACGGTTGCAGAAGAATCTCGGCAGCAACAACAACTTCATGCTGCGCAATCACGGCCTGCTCACTGTCGGGCGCAATGTGCCGGATGCGTTTTTGCACATGTACAACTTCCAGCGCGCCTGCGAAATCCAGATCCTGGCGCAGGGGCACGGTGCGGAACTGATTCACATCAGCGACGCGGTGCTCGCAACTGTGCCGGGGTATGTCAAAGCAGTGACGCGAGGGGCGGGGAGTGCACTGACCTGGCCGGCGTTGCTGCGCCGGCTGGATCGCATCGACGCGAGTTATCGCACCTGATGTCTTTTCTTATTTCCTCCCCCGGTCGCCGGGGGAGGAAGTCGGAGTCGGATGTGCTCCACGTAACACTTCACGCATTCCCTGATGTCGAACCCCATCCATCGGCCGATATTGGTTGAAGAGCGAGGACACCCCGGGGGAATGCAATGCAGGCAGATGTCGTGACGACGAGAATGTCAGTGCTGACGCGCGTGCTGCCGATGCGGATACTGGTCGTGGGCGACGATGAGCCGCAACTCGGGCCCATGGCCGTCCGGCTCGCGGCCGCGGGTTTCGAAGTCGAGCGGGCGGACAGCGGCGAACAGGCACTGGCCATGCTGGATGAGCAATGGCGGCCGGTGGTCATTGCCGACTGGCACATGCCCGCCATGGATGGCATTGCGTTCACCGAGGAGCTTCGCGCTCGCGGCGTCGAAGATACTTACGTAATCGTACTGACGGCACAGGAATCGGACTCGGACCACGAGCGCGGTTACCTCGCGGGCGTCGATGACTATCTCACCAAGCAAATGCCCGACGCGGAATTGTTCGCGCGTATTCATGCCGGATTCAATACGCTCGCGTTACGGCGCTCGTTGCAGGAGACACGTGCCGAACTTACGCACGTCAACCGGGAGGATGTCGAGTCCGGCGCAGCGTCGGTGACCGAGACGCTGAAGCGATTGCAGTCGGAAGTGCGCCGCGCGCAACGCTATGGACGGATGCTTTCGGTACTGACGATCGGCGTTCGCGCGGAATCCGCATCGGTTGTAGATGAGTCAACGGTTGCAGCGCCGGCACTGCGCGCGGTGGTGACGACCCTGCAGAGCGTGGTGCGAACCCATGTCGACTGGGTCGGGCGCATTCCATCCCTGACAGGCGGCGCCGCGTTCGTCTGCGTCCTGCCGGAGGCGGCGACACCGGACGGTCCGCCTATCAAGGAGCGGGTAAGAAAAGCGCTGGCGGAAATCCCGGCGGGTCGTATCGCCGGCCAGGCGGTCGCCTTCGACTTCGGTCTCGCGGGGCTCGAGCGCGGCGGTCACGATGGCAAGCCGGTTGAGGCTGTCGCGCTGATCGACGTTGCCGAACGATGTCGCGGCTGCCAGGGGCACGACGGTCCGGCCCAGCTTGGCGCCGTCCAGCGCAGCGTCGCGATCGGCGTCACCATCGCCTGTCGGCACGGCTACGCCGTCGTCAGTCAATGCTCGTTCAAATCGGCGCCGCAGCTGTCCTGAAGCGCTCGCGGCCGGTTCAATGTGGCCGCAACCGCGTGCGCTGCCCGCGGACCGATGTGGCATCATGACGGCCCTCATCTGCATGTATTTCCGCCATGACACTGTGGTCGTCCCGCTTCGCGCTGTTGCTCGTCCTGCCCATATCCGTATTGTCCGCATGCGGCTGGCGTTTGCAGGGTACGGCTCGGTTGCCCGAGGTCATGTCCGTCGCGTTCGTCGACACCGAGGATCGCTACACCGATTTCAATCGCGCCCTGCGCCAGAGCCTGACGTCGTCCGGCGCGCGGCTCGTATCCGATCGCAGCCAGGCCACCGGCATCGTCCGCATCCGCAAGGATGAGAGTGGCCAGCGGGTCCTGTCGGTTTCGGCCCGCAATACTCCCGAAGAATACGAAGCTTTCTACGTGGTGGAATATTCCGTCGAGGGCCCGGCAGGGGAATTGCTCGCGCCCCAGAAGCTCGAACTCACCCGCGATTACAGCTACGACGAAAAGGCGGTGCTGGCCAAGCAGCGCGAACAGGCCATCCTGCGCGAAGCCCTGGCTCGCGAACTGGCGGGGCTGGTGGTGAGGCGGCTGGCAGCGTTGTGATACCTGTCGAGACTTCCACGCGGTCCGGGCGCAAAGTTCTGCGTCGAGCGATGTGTGTGACACGCGACTGCGATGGGCGGGGGGAATCGGTAATGGCGGAGAACAGAATGTTGCAGCAGATGGGCGAAATCGGCCTGCGCTATCTCAAGCGCACGCTGGTGGAAATCGCGACCCTGCGGGGGCTGCTTGCAGGGTTGCGCGCCGGTGAAGTGGGCCGCCGCAAAGAGATCGAACAGCTCAGCCACAAGATTCACGGCAGCGGCGCCATGTTCGGTTTCGATAGCCTGAGCCACGAGGCGCACCAGGTCGAACTGGTGGCTGCCGGCGACGAAGCCGATTCCTCGGAGCTGCATGCGAAGCTCGAACGTCTCATCGGCACGCTCGAAGAGGCTGCCGCCGTGTCGGCGCGCGAACGCGGGATTAAATGAGACAGGCGCTGGCAACATTGCTTGCGCGCTATGGACTCGAATTGGTCGAGGTTCCAGACGGCACGGATATTCCGGGCTCTTACTGGGGCGAGAGCGAAGCCGGCCTGATCGGCGCCCGCCTGTATCTACGCAACGATACGCCGCTGCATTCGGCACTTCACGAAGCCTGTCATTTCATCTGCATGGACGATGCGCGTCGGGCCACGCTCGAACGCGATGCGGGTGGGGATTACGATGAAGAGAATGCGGTGTGTTATCTGCAGATCCTGCTCGCCGATGAATTGCCGGGAGTAGGCCGGCAGCAGATGTGCCGCGATATGGATGCGTGGGGATATACGTTTCGGCTGGGATCGGCGTGGGCCTGGTTCGAGCAGGATGCGGAGGATGCGCGGGAGTGGTTGGAGCGGCGGGGGTTGCTTAACGTGGGCGGCGCTCTTTTACCTCTCCCGGTTTCGGGAGAGGTCGCGCTAACGTAGTTAGCGCGGGTGAGGGCCTCCCGGCGAAGCCGGCCAGCCGCGATAGCTCAAGACCGAAAGCGATCCGTCGCACTCACCAGCTGATGCGTATTCCCAGCCTCCAGCGCTGAATGCCCCGCATCGCCAACGATGCGGAAATCCGCTTCCGGCCACGCTTCATGCAGCGCCCACGCAGTCTGCATCGGGCATACCACGTCATAGCGGCCCTGCACGATCACCGCGGGAATGTGACGAATGCGTTCGACGTTGCGCAGCAGCTGGTCCTCGGTTTCGAGGAAGCCGCGGTTCACGAAGTAGTGGCACTCGATACGCGCAACGGCGACGGCGAAATCTTCTTCACCCCAGCGGCGTACGTTTTCTTCGTTGACCAGCAGGTAGCTGGTGGCCGCCTCCCACATCGACCAGGCTCGGGCCGCGGCAACGCGGGTCGCGCGATCCTCGCTGGTCAGTCTTTTATAGAATGCCGAGATCAGGTCCGAGCGTTCCTCCGGCGGGATGGCGGCGATGTAGCCCGCGTAATAGTCGGGAAACAAAGCGCTGGTGCCGGACTGGTAGAACCACTGCAGCTCGAACTGCGTCAGCATGAAAATCCCGCGCAGGACGATCTCCGTCACGCGCTCGGGATGCGTTTGCGCGTAAGCCAATCCCAGCGTCGACCCCCACGAACCGCCGAACACCAGCCAGCGATCTATCCCCAAATGCTCACGCAGTTTTTCCATGTCGTCGACCAGGTGCCAGGTGGTGTTGTCGACGAGGCTGGCATGCGGACGGCTGCGACCGCAGCCGCGCTGGTCGAACAGGATGATGCGATACGCCCGCGGATCGAAGAAGCCGCGAGCGCGATTGTCGCAGCCCGCCCCCGGCCCGCCGTGCACGAACACCGCCGGTTTGCCATTGGGATTGCCGCATTCCTCGTAATAGATCTCGTGGACATCCGAGACGCGCAGCATGCCCGAGCGCAGCGGTTCCGAAATCGGATACAGCGTGCGCAAACCGCCCGGCGTCGCCGTCGGGCGTTTGCGCTTGGCGCGAGCAGCGCTTCGCGAGCGGATCGGAGCCTTGACAGGCTTGGCGGTTTTACGTGTGCGACGAGCGGATTTGCGCTTGCTGGCCATATGAGTTTCCGGCGATCTACGCCATTGCTACCTGCCCGGATTCTCATCGCACTGGACGCGCCCGCGCAAGCCCACGCTTTTAGAACCAGAATCGCAAACCGGCCAGCGCCTGCACTTCGTTGTCATCGCGGCCCGCCGCACGCACGAGATCGGCGGTTGCGCCGAAATTCCGCATCCAGCGAACGCCGATGTACGGCGCAATCTCCCGGCGCACTTCGTAACGCAGACGCAGGCCCAACTCCATTTCCGACAGGCCCGAGCCGGCGCCTCGGGAGATATCGGTGCGGTCATTGGCGCTGAGCTTGAGATCGGGTTGCAGCACCCATCGCTGGGTCAACAGCAGGTCGTAGTCGACTTCGGTATGCACAGAGATGCCGCCGTGCTCGTCCACGTAGAGTCGCGCATCGATCTCGAACCATTGCGGCGCCAGTCCCTGCAATCCCAGCAGCAGCGCTGTGGACGGTTCGCCTTCGCGCTCATCGTGGCGAATGCCGGTTTGCACGCTCCACCAGCGGGAGAACACGTGATTCCACGACACGTCCACCGCGAACGTATCCTCGTCATCGCCTTGCGCGCCTTCCGACTTGAGCCACAGCTTGTCGAAGTCGTTGCCGTACCAGGCATCGAGATCCCACGAAAACGCGCCGTCGTGCACTTCAGCCTGGTCGACCATGAACTTGCCGTAACGCGCGGCATCGTCCATCCCCATGACGTCGATCATCTGCTTTGCGGACATGGCGGGCATCGGCTGCGATGGCGGCGCAGGGGCCACGTGCGACGACGCAGACTCCGTCGGCTCCGATGCAGGCGTGGTGGGCGCCATGTGATGATGCTCGTGGGCCTCCTGGGCGCTCACGGTCGAGCCGCCGAGCAACAGCAACGATGCGAATCCGGGTAGCAGCTTCATGACACAGACCCCTGCGCCATGTGCTCCACGATGACCTCGCGGAACATGCCTGCTTCCATGTGATACAGCAGGTGACAGTGATAGGCCCAGCGTCCGAGCGCATCGGCCGTGACCGCGTAACTCAATCTCTGCGCTGGCTGCACGCTGACCGTGTGCTTGCGAACCTGGAAGCCGCCGTCGGGCGATTCGACTTCGCTCCACATGCCGTGCAGGTGAATGGGATGAGTCATCATCGAATCGTTGACCAGGACGATGCGTAATCGCTCGCCGTGGCGCAAGCGCAGCGGCAAGGCATCCGAGAATTTCTGGCCATTGAACGACCAGAGAAAGCGTTCCATGTGCCCGGTGAGATGCAGTTCGATGTCACGCTCGGGTTCGCGCGCATCGATGGGACCGCCGATGGTGTGCAAATCCGCGTAAGTGAGAACGCGGCGTCCGTTGTTTCGCAGGCCGACACCGGGATCGTCGAGCCGTGTATTCGGTACGCTGGCCGTCATGTCGACGCTGCGGCCGGATTCCGCGGGAACGTGATTGGGAGCCGCATTGGCCCCAGGCATTTGATGACCCGCATGCGGATCGGCAGCGGGCGCGCCCGCAGAGTGAGCCGCATGACCCATACCCATGTCGCCCATCGTGAGAGCTTCGCGTCGATCCGGCATGGGCACGGCGGCCTGCAATCTGCTGTCTGGCGTCAGCGTGCCGCGTGCGTATCCCGAGCGATCCATCGCTTGCGCGAAGATGGTGTAAGCCCGATCGTCGCGCGGCTCGACGATGACGTCGTAAACCTCGGCGGCGCCGATGCGAAACTCATCCACGCTCACCGGTTCGATATCCTGGCCATCCGCGGCGACCACGGTCATTTTCAGATCCGGAATACGCACATCGAAATAGGTCATCGATGCGCCGTTGATGAAGCGCAGGCGGACGCGTTCGCCGCGACTGAACAGTGCCGTCCAATTCGCAGCCGGCGTCGCGCCGTTCATCAGGTAGGTATAGGCATAGCCGGAAACGTCAGCGAGATCGGTGGGGTCCATGCGCATGTCTCCCCACATCCTGCGTTCCGCCAGCGCCTGGCGCAGTCCCCGGTTACCGGCGTCGCGTAACAGATCGCCGGCAGTGCGCTTGCCGAAGTTGTAATAGCCGGCGTGAACTTTCAGGCGCCGATAGATCGCTTCGGGATCTGTGTCGGTCCAGTCGGTGAGCAGGATGACGTGGTCGCGTGCGGTGGCGTGACGTTCGTTGCGTGGCTCGACGATGATGGGTCCGTAGAGGCCGACCTGTTCCTGGAAACGCGAGTGCGCGTGGTACCAGTAGGTGCCCGATTGATTGACGCGAAACCGGTAAGTGAACGTCGCGCCCGGCTCGATGCCATGAAAGCTGATGCCAGGCACGCCATCCATGTCGGCCGGAACGATCAATCCATGCCAGTGGATCGAAGTGCGCTCGGCGAGACGATTGGTGACGTGGATGGCGACTTCCTCGCCTTCGCGGAAGCGCAGCAGCGGCGCCGGCAATTGTCCGTTTACGACTGTGGCGATGCGCGGCACGCCCGTAAAATTCACTCGCAGCTCGCCGATCTCCAGCCGGAATTCCGGGCCGGTGAGGGAGTTGGCGCGCGATCCTTCGCTTGCGCCGGTTGAAGAAGACGCAGCTGTGGCGAAGCGAGGCAAGGCGAGCGCGGCGGTGGCCGTGCCCAGGCCCTGCACGAAGCGGCGTCGGGACGAAAAGGGACTGAACATGCGCAACCTTGCAATCTTAACGTGAGGTGAGTCGAAGCATTACAGGCGATGCCACGGGCGCCTGAGTAGAATCGCGGCACTTGGGAATACCTGATTCTAACGCGCCGCAGGCGGATGACTATCGCAATGGTTGATTTCAGTACTTTGGACGACGGCTCGTCGCGCCCGGCAGCGTGAAGCCGCGGCACCTGGCGATCCTGCTGATGGTCGCGGTGATGTGCCTGTGGGGCAGCACCTTCGTCGTCACCAAGGAAACCATCGTCGAGATTCCGCCGCTGACCCTGGCGTTCATCCGCGTGAGCATCGGTGCGCTGGTGCTCGCTCCGTTTGCATTGTACCGGCATCGCCGTGCGCCGCCCGGGCAGAGCTTGCCCTGGCTGGCGATAGCGCAGCTGGGGTTCATCGGCGTGGCGTTTTATTACACGGCGTTCAATCTCGGCATGTCTCGCACTTCGGCGTCACAAGGCGCGCTGGTGCAGAGCTGCATTCCTGCGATGACCGCGCTGGTTGCCGTGGTGCTGTTACGTGAGCGCGCATCCCGCACACGTTTGGCCGGCATTGCCTTGTCGATCGTCGGTGTGCTGGTCATTTTCTCAGGCTCAGCTGCCGGGTATGCCGGTGCGAGCTTGTCCGGCAATGTGTTGATCTTCGCCAGCGTGATCGCGTGGGGCGTCTACACTTCGATCGCGAAACGCATCGCGGATTTCGATTCGGTGGTGGTCACGGCCTGCATCATCGGCTGCGGAGCGCTGATGCTGTTGCCGTTGGCGTTATTTGAATCCGGCACCGCTGATTTTCCAATGCTTACCGCTCGCGGTTGGGCAGGTATGTTTTATCTCGGTGCGCTCGCGTCCGGCATCGCATTCCTCGTCTACAACTATTCCTTGCGTTACATGGAGGCGGGACAGGCGGGCGTGTTCGCCAACCTGATTCCCGTCGTCGGCGTGTTGTCCGGCATCGTCTTCCTGCACGAGCCGCTGTCTTGGCGCTCCATCCTCGGCGGGTTGGTTGTGATGCTCGGTGTTTGGATCACCGGGGCGCAGAAGAGTTCCGATTCTAGCTTCCTCCCCCGGTCGCCGGGGGAGGATTGAGGAGGGGGCGCCTTCAGTCTGGGAGAATGCTTCGTTGAGCTTCTGAATTCTGATTCGGGAACCAAGAACTAAGACTGCTGTAATTCAAGAGAAGATGAGACGCCCCCACCTCGGTCCTCCCCCGGCGACCGGGGGAGGAAGGTAAGAAGTCACCTGGCCGCCAGAAACGCTTGCTACGAGCGCGAAGTCGACGCATCCGATTCATGCACCTTGTGCCCCGCGAGCCATGTAGTGAGCACGCGGATGTCGTCGATCTCATTCTCGGGCACAGTGAAATAATCGCGGTCGACCAGAATGAAGTCGGCCCACTTGCCGGGTTCCAGCGAACCCACGCTTTGCTCCATGTGGCCCGCGTAAGCGGCGTCGATGGTGAACAGGCGCAGCGCTTCCTCGCGGCTGAGTTTTTCTTCCGGATACCAGCCGCCCGGGGGGGTGCCATCATGATCCTGCCGCGTGACGGCCGCATGCAGTCCATGAAAAGGACTGGGCAGCTCCACGGGGAAATCGCTGCCACCGGCGAGTCGCGCGCCCGAGTCACGTAATTTACGCCATGCGTAGGCGCCTTTGATGCGCTCCGCGCCGACACGATTTTCCGCCATGTTCATGTCGGAGGTCGCATGCGTGGGCTGCATCGATGCAATGACGCCGAGCTCGGCGAAGCGCGGAATATCTGCAAGCGTAATCACCTGCGCATGTTCGATCCGCGGTCGCAGTGCCTGGCGTTGAGCGAGGCTATGCGTGGCCGCGATGGCATCGAGCGCCACGCGATTGCCGGCATCGCCGATCGCATGGATGTTGAGTTGCCAGCCACGCGCGGCGGTGAGCTTCGCCAGCTCCTGCAATTTCGCCGGTGTGTACAGCATCAGTCCGCGATGCTGCGGTTGATCGCTGTAATCATCCAGCAGTGCCGCGCCTCGGCTGCCGAGTGCGCCATCGACCCAAGCTTTCACGGCGCGCATCTGCAGGCGATCGGAGTATTGAGATTTTTTCGGCCCGCCGGCGATCACGCTGCGTACGTCGGGACTGTCGGCCAGCATCGCGTAGACACGCAGCGGCAATTCTCCCGAAGCGCCGAGCTGCTGATAGATGCGGTATTGCCGTGGATCGATGCCAGCGTCGTGCACGCCGGTCAGGCCCACCTTCACCAGCTCATGCATCGATGACTGCAATGCTCGCTTCACCGCCTGGTCGTCGGCTTCCGGCACATGCTTCTCGACGAGTTCGGTGGCGTTATCCACCAGCACGCCGGTCGGATCGCCGTCGGCAGTGCGCACGATCTGACCGCCCGCGGGATCGACGGTGTTACGCGTGATGCCGGCAATCTCGAGCGCGCGAGTGTTGACCCAGATCGCATGGCCGTCGACACGACTCAGCAAAGCAGGGCGCGAGCTGACGATGATGTCCAGATCCTTCGCTGTGGGAAACGCGCCGCCGGTCCAGGTGACCTGGTTCCAGCCGCGACCCCGCAGCCAGGCATCGCGTGTGTTCTCTTTAGCGAATGCCGCGACTCGGCGCAGCGCTTCGGCCATAGACAGGCTACCGCGCAGGTCGACCTGCAATTGCTCCTCACCCAGGCTGAGCACATGGCCATGTGCGTCGATCAATCCCGGCAGCAGGGTCTTGCCGCCGCCATCGATGATTTTGGCCGCGCTCGCTTCGATGTCGTCGCCGTCGCTCACCTGGCGCACGCGGCCATCGACGATGAGCAGCGATGAGAATTTGCGCATGCCGCCGGCTACCGGGGTGTAGCCGTGAACATTGCGAACCACCAATGTTTGCGCGTCGGCGACGACGGTCCATAACGTCAGGAGTGCGGATGCGGCGATCGACAGTCGCGTCAGTGCGGGCTTCACGTGCATATGCGTTCCGGCAGTATGAATTTCAGTTGGTGGCGAGCGACGGCGCGATCAGGTCGCGCACCAGTTCCTGTGTGTACGCCGGCAGGTCGGCCAGTCGCCGCACGCAGATAGTCAGTTTGCGCAAGGCCCATTCATCGGTGAGCTGGATACGGTGCAGCGAGAGAGTGCGCGCTGCGCGATCGGCCGTGGTTTCCGGAACGATGCCGATGCCGACATTGCATTCCACCAGCCGGCAGATGGCATCGAAACTACGCAGCTGCACGCGCAGTTTCAGGCGGCGACCGATGCGGTCCGCCTTGTCGGAAAGAAAACGTTGCAGCGAGCTGCTGCGATCCAGTCCGACGAAATCGAATTCGAGCAGGTCGGCGAATGCGATCTGCGTCGTGTCGGCGAGCCGATGCGTGGCGGCAGTGACCAGCACGAAGCGATCGACGCGGAACGGATATTCCTCCAGTCCGCTGATGTCCTCGGTGCCGGCCACGATGCCGATATCGGCCTTGCCGTCGCAGACGGCGGCGACGATTTCATCGCTGAGCCGCTCCTCGAGATCGATGTTCACGTGCGGATGCGACGCCAGGAAATTGCTCAGCGGTTCGGGCAGGAACTCGGTGAGCGCGTTGGTGTTGGACAGCAGCCGGATGTGTCCCTTGAGTCCGTCGGCATATTCGCCCAGCTCGCCGCGCATGCGTTCGGCCTGTTGCAAAAGCAGGCGCGCGTGATGCATCAGCGTGCGGCCGGCTGGAGTGGGTTGCACTCCCTGGCGCTCGCGATTGAGCAACGGCGTGCCCAGTTCGATTTCCATGTTGCGGATACGCGTGCTGGCCGCTGCGATCGCCAGGTGCATGCGTTCGGCGCCGGCGGTGATGCTGCCGGCTTCCACGACATTCACGAACAGCTTCAGGTCGGTCAGGTCAAAGCGCATCGACATTCGCGGTGAGGTTTCCGGGCGGGGACTTAGGGGTCCAAGGCCAGTCTAAAGCATGACTGGCAAGTGGCAATATTCAATGGCAGGAATAGACAAGACCCACTGCAATCGACGGCTATTCCGGGCGGAGCAGGCGTTAGACTACGGCCTTAGTCAAAAGCTGGAGACCGATTCATGGCGACCCCTAAAGAACCACCGCAGCTCTCGATCGATATCGGCATCGACGCCGCCGAGCGCAAGCAGATCACCGAGGGCCTGTCACGGCTGCTCGCGGACACCTACACGTTGTACCTCAAGACCCATTCCTTTCACTGGAACGTGGAAGGCCCCATGTTCAACACGCTGCACCTGATGTTCATGACCCAGTACACGGAGTTGTGGGCAGCCCTCGACCTGATCGCCGAACGCATCCGCTCGCTGGGTTTTCCGGCGCCGGGCACGTATTCGGAGTTTGCGAAGCTGACCTCCATCGACGAGACCGAGGGCGTGCCGGAAGCGATGGAGATGGTGCGCCTGCTGGTCAAGGGACACGAAGCGGTTGCCCGCACCGCGCGCGGTATTTTCCCGACGGCGGAGAAATCCAGCGACGAATCCACTGCCGACCTGCTGACACAGCGGCTGCAGGTGCCTGAGAAGACGGCGTGGATGCTGCGCAGCCTGCTTAGGTAACGCTCGTCTTATTTCCTCCCCCGGTCGCCGGGGGAGGATCAAGGAGGGGGCTTCCGACTCTTCGCAGACGCTGCGCCAGCGGCGACTCCTTCGTGTTCCAGCAGCCATCGCTTTCTCTCGATGCCCCCGCCATAACCCGTGAGCGACGCGTCCGCACCGATGACTCGGTGGCACGGGACGACAATGCCGACGGGATTGCTGCCGTTAGCGAGCCCCACCGCGCGAACTGCCTTGGCGCGGCCGATCTGCGTTGCCAGGGCGCCGTAGCTGATCGTCCGGCCGGCGGGAATCTCGCGTAATGCGGCCCATACGCTGCGCTGGAAGGGGGTGCCGCCGGTTGCGACGCTGAGAGAATCGATTGCGCGCAGCTCGCCGGAGAAATAGGCGGCGAGCCCATGGTAGTTTTCCGACGCTGTCGTTGCTGCAGTCAGCGTGTAACCGCTTGCGCCGTAGTGCAATCGTAACAGGCGTTGCATGCGCGTTTCGTAGTCGGACCAGTCGATGGCCCGCAGGCGCTGCCGGTCATCGTTGAGGATGAGCAGTTCGCCGATAGGGGTGGGCAGGCGCTCCAGGGCCAGGTGCAGGGCGGGCGTTTTCATGCGGTCGTATGGTATGGCCAACCCCAGCCTACGCTGGCGGTTTCCGGCTCTCTACCTCTCCTCTTGCTTGCGGGAGAGGTAGATAGACCGAGTTCCGCTCTTACATGGCCGAAAACCGCTGGTGACCATCACCCATCCGCTCCACCATACCTCCATGGACCTCGACCACGACGCCTGCTACCGCGCCATCGCCACCCGCGATGCCCGCTTCGACGGACGACTGTTCACCGGCGTCAAAACCACCGGAATCTACTGTCGTCCCATTTGCCCCGCACGCACGCCGAAGCGCGAGAACGTCGTCTTCTATCCATCCGCTGCCGCAGCCCAAAGCGCTGGATTTCGACCCTGCCTGCGTTGTCGACCCGAAACCGCTCCCGACCTGGCAGCATGGCGCGGCACATCCAACACCATCGCTCGTGCGCTCACTTTGATCGAAGGTGGCGCACTCGATGAAGGCGATGTCGATGCGCTGGCGACCCGGCTCGGTGTTGGAGAACGCCACTTGCGACGCCTCTTCGATCAGCATCTCGGCGCATCGCCTGTTGCTGTAGCGCAGACCCGTCGCGTGCTGCTGGCCAAGCAACTCATTCACGAGACCACGTTGCCGATGACGCAGATCGCGATGGCCGCCGGCTTCGGCAGCATTCGCCGCTTCAACGAGACGTTCGGCAAGCTATTCGGCCGTGCGCCGTCGACCTTGCGTCGTACGGCTGCTGCGACCTCAGCGGCAGGCGGCGTGACCATTCTGCTTCGTTACAAACCGCCCTACGACTGGACCTCGATGCTCGATTTCCTGCAACTGCGTGCAGTGACCGGCATGGAAACAGTCGCAGGCAATACCTACACACGCTCGCTCAGTATCAGCGGCGTGCAAGGCATCGTCTCGGTTCGACCCGCAAGCGGTAATTGCCTGCGTGCGACCATAGACATGCCACGACTCACCGCATTGCCGGCCGTCATCGCGCGCATCCGTCGGGTGTTCGATCTCGCTGCGGATCCGCAATTGATCGGCGCTCATCTCGCGGAAGACCCGGTGATGGCGGCGTTGATCGCAGAACGCCCCGGACTACGCGTGCCGGGCGGATGGGATGGATTCGAACTCGCAGTGCGCGCTGTACTGGGCCAGCAGATTACGGTGAGAGCAGCCATTCAACTGGCGACGCGTCTCGTCGCCCGATACGGCGAGCCGTTGACCATTCAAAGCGCACGGCACGCGGGCATCACGCATGTGTTTCCTCGTGCAGAGGTGCTTGCGAATGCCGATCTGTCGTCGCTCGGCATGCCGCGAGCGCGCGCCACTGCGTTGTCATCGCTGGCCGCGGCGGTGGTCGCCGACCCCGGGATTTTCAGCGCGAAACGCAGCCTGGACGAAGCGATCTCGCAACTGAGGCGGCTCGGCGGAGTGGGCGAGTGGACCGCGCAATACATTGCCATGCGTGAATTGCGGGAGCCCGATGCGTTTCCCGCGGCAGATATAGGTTTGATGAGAGCAATGGCCGACGCCACGGGGCAGCGGCCGGAACCTCGCCAATTGCTTCAACGCGCGGAGCAATGGCGGCCGTGGCGAGCTTATGCCGCACAACACTTGTGGGCATCGTATGTCCCGGGGACGCCAGCTGCTAAGATACCGGCGAGCTTGCACATCGCCGCAATCGGGGGATAGCTGGAAACAGCCGTGGGGCCTTGCGCAAGGGATGCGAAGCGGAGAATCAAAACCGCCCACTTCTCGCAGGAAACTACATGAACGATCGTTCGCCGGACTTTCGCAGCGCTTTCGTCTGCGTCACCACTCTGTTCTTCGCCTGGGGCTTCGTCACTTCGACCATCGATCCGCTGATACCGGCGGTCAAGTCGATCTTCAATCTCAGTTATACCGAAGCGTTCCTGTCGCAGTTCGCTTTCTTCATGGCGTATGGCGTGGTTTCGCTGCCCGCTGCCGGTGTCGTCGGCAGGCTGGGCGTGTCGTCGTCCATCGTGGTCGCGCTCGGCACCATGATCCTCGGTTGCCTGCTGTTTCCGGTCGCGGTGCTGTTGAATACGTTCACCGTCGTGCTGGCCGCATTGTTCGTGCTGGGTGCGGGCATCACGCTGTTGCAGGTGGCCGCGAATCCGCTGGCCGCCGCGCTCGGGCCACCGGAGCGATCGCACTTTCGCCTGACGTTGTCGCAGGCGTTCAATTCGCTGGGCACGGTGTTCGGTCCGTTCATCGTCGGCCGGCTGATTCTCGAAGGCGGTGTCTTCAGCGGCGCGGCGGGCGCAGTCGTCACAGCTGCCGATCGAGCTGAATCGCTGCACAAGATCGAGGTGGCCTTCGTCGCCATCGCGGTGGTGATCTTCCTGCTGGCTGCGTTCCTGTGGAAGGAGCGTCGGCTGATCGTAAACGCGGTTCCGGCAGGCGCCTTTCACGGCGGTTCGGTGGTCGAAGCGTTCAAGTCGGGCTGGGCCATGTTCGGCGCGCTGGCGATTTTCCTGTACGTGGGCGCCGAGGTGTCGATCGGCAGCATCATGATCAGTTTCCTGGTGCAGCCGACGGTGCTGGGAGTGACGCACAAGACGGCGGCGACGTTGCTGCTGCTTTACTGGGGCGGCGCAATGGTGGGTCGCTTCATCGGCAGCTGGCTGTTGCGTCACATCGCAGCGGGACGCTTGCTCGCGACGGCGGCATTCGTGGCGGCGATCCTGTGCCTGTCGGTGAGCCAGTCGAGCGGTGTAGTGGCAGCGTGCGCGGCACTCGCCATCGGGCTGTTCAATTCCATCATGTTCCCGACGATTTTCTCGCTGACGCTCGAGCGCTCGTCGGCGCCGACGGCGGCCACCTCGGGATTGCTGTGCATGGCGATCATCGGTGGCGCGCTGCTGCCGGTGCTGTTCGCGCACTTCGCGGATCAAGGCGGGATTTCGCTGGCTTACTTCGTGCCGATGCTGGCGTACCTGGGAATTGCGGTGTTTGCTGTGTTGACCGTGAGAGCGGTGGGGCAGGGCGCGTAATTGCTCTTACCTCTCCCGGTTCGCCGGGAGAGGTAATTCAAGACTGGTAGATCAAATGCTCCGCCACGAACAGAAAGAACGAATCGTCCGCCGCCACGATTCCCGCATCCTTCACCGCGTTGATCCACACATCGAACGAGTCGGTGCCGCGGTGTCGATCGAACCATAGCGATACGACCATGTCGTACGGCGCATCGTCCAGTTGCGGTTGATTGCGGACGAAGCCGCGCACCGCGACGACGGGACTGCGCAGGAAATCTATTTCCAGGCTGCGGAAGCCGTCCATGAACTCCTCGAAGTTCAGGTCGTCGCTGCGTTTGAGGTAGTGCAATGCCTTGAAGTATTCGGGCTCGGCGGAGCGCCGTGCCGCGTGCGGCGGCGGCACGACGTGAGTTTCGCTCACCGGCATGACGAACCTGTCGGTGGGATGCGCGAAGTTCTTCTCGTCAGGCTGCACCACCGTCTTCATGTGCGGTTCGCCCGGCAGCTGCGGCAGGCGCGAAGGATCGAGCACGCTCATTTCCACCACCATGTCGCGCGCAAATGGAGCTTGCCGGCCGTAGCCTGCGTCGATGACATGGTTCTGCACGTAACGGCCGACATAGGTGGAGCGGAAGTAGTCGTCAGAGATCAGCAGCGGGCCGTGCACGTTCAACATGTAACGGCGCATCTCGGCGAACGTCATGCCGGCGCGGCGTCGCCCGGTCATCATCATCTTGAATTTCTGTTCCATGCGGCGCGTTCGTTGTCCCAGGCAGCGGGCCGCGATACTGGCTGAGAAAACCTGCTGCGGCAACCTTGGATCGGACCGTTGACTGTGTGCAATCGTCTCGTCCAATTGCCGGCGCCGCTTGAATTCCACGACCGGCAATGAAAAGCTCGCAGGCATCGCTGGGTGTTCAGGAGAGAACCGCATGATTCGAGGTTTATTGGTTACCGTGGCCGCGTCGCTCGGTCTCGTTGCAGGTCAGGGGATCGCGCAGACATCGGCCGATGCCGCGGAGACGGCATTGGCTGCGGTGATTGCGGATCACGAGCGCCTGTCGCGTGCGGTCGATCCGATTTCTGCAGCGGTCGAAGGAGACCGCGAGGCATTGCGGCGGCTGCCCGATGTGCGGCCTGAAACGCTCGCTGCGTATCGCAAGGATCTCACCGCGCTCGGTGTACGTCTGGCCGCAATCGACGCGAAGCAATTGTCGGCTGATTCCGTTCTCAATCACCAGCTGCTGTCGCGGCTGGTCGCACAGGGCGTTACCGAAATCGGCTACGACTTCAGCCGCATCGCCTTCCAGAACGACGACGGCTTTCATACGCTCGCTGACTATCTCGCGCGCACGACGACGATTGCGTCGAGCGACGATGCCGAGGCGTGGCTGGCACGGCTCGCGGCGTTACCGGAGTTCTACCGGCAGAACATCGCGAACATGCGACGGGGCATCAAGACGAAGCTGACTCAACCGCGCATCGTCGTCGATCGCGTGCTCGCCGTGGCTCGTCAACAGGCCGCGGTGCCGCCGGCGCAAAGTGCCTTGCTGCTGCCGTTTGCCCGCTTGCCTGCAACCATTCCAGCGGCTGCGCAAGCTGACTATCGGGCGCGCGCATTGCAGTTGATCGGCGAACGCATCGTTCCGGAGCAAAAGGCGGTGGTCGCTTTTCTCGAACGTGAATACGTACCCGCCGCGCGTGCCGCGATCGGCTGGCGCAAGACGCCCAATGGCGAGGCGACTTATCGTTTCCTGGTGAAGCGGGAAACCACTACCGAGATGACGCCCGATGAAATCCACCAACTGGGCGTGTCGGAAGTCGCCCGCATCCGTGCACTGATGGAAGCGACGATTCGTGAAGTGGGCTTCCAGGGCAGCTTTGCGGAGTTCCTGCAGATGCTGCGCACCGATCCCAAGTTCTATCCGCGCACGCCGGAAGAATTGCTGGAGAAGGCGAGCGAGATCGCCAAGCGTTCCGACGATCGCTTGCCGGGATTGTTCGGCACCTTGCCGCGACTCACTTATGGCGTGCGGCCGGTGCCGGCGGAGATGGCCGAGGGCTATACCACGGGGCGTTACTGGAGCGGCAGTCCCAAGCTGGGCCAGGCCGGCGGCTACATGGTGAACCTGTCGCACCTGGATCAGCGGCCGTTGTACGAACTGCCCGCGCTCACGTTGCACGAAGCCGTTCCCGGTCACCACCTGCAGATTGCGTTGTCGCAGGAACTGGGCGACCTGCCGTACTTCCGCCGCAATTTCCAGCCCACCGCCTTCGTGGAAGGCTGGGGTTTATATTCGGAATTTCTCGGCGAAGAGATGGGCATGTATCGCGATCCGTACGAGCGCTTCGGCCGCTATTCGTACGAGATGTGGCGTGCCTGCCGGCTGGTGGCCGACACCGGAATTCATTGGCTGGGATGGGATATCGAACGCGCACGCACCTGCTTCACCGAAAACTCGGCGCTGGCCACTCACAACATCCAGACCGAACTGGAACGCTATATTTCCTGGCCCGGCCAGGCGCTGGCGTACAAGATCGG
Source organism: Steroidobacteraceae bacterium (assembly GCA_040509875.1). Classification (GTDB taxonomy): domain Bacteria; phylum Pseudomonadota; class Gammaproteobacteria; order Steroidobacterales; family Steroidobacteraceae; genus Steroidobacter. The sequence continues at coordinate 22,524 of JBEVKB010000020.1, forward strand.
CGAATTGCGTTTCCGTGCGCTACGGCGTGAGGCGGAAACTGCACTGGGCGAACGCTTCGATGTGCGGAAGTTTCACGATGCGGTGCTGCTCGGTGGCGCGCTGCCGATGGATGTCGTGGAGATTCGCGTGCGCGATTGGGTGGCTGCGCAGAAGCATTGATGAATCGGGTCAGCCCATCGTGCCGACGAGTTTGCCGATGACGGCCTCCTGCGGGTTCTCCGGCAGGTAGCGCACCGTGACGTAGGTGCCGACAGTAGGCAGCGCGACGGTGGCTCGGTCGGAAGAGGCAATCTCTGTGTGGCAGCACTGCACCGGGCGGTCGGCGCCCGGCGGTGCGAATTCGAAATACAGCCGCGTGGCGGTTTCGAGCAGGAAAGGGCGCTGTACCGCCAGCACCCGGCCCTGGCAGCACTGGCCGCGGGAGACGATCTCCATCTGCCGCTGCACCTGGCGACGACCGTTGGCGTTGCTATGAGCCAGCCATGCGGACAACCCGGCGACGAGTGCGATCAGAAGCATGCTGGCGTCGATCATGGGGTACATCCGTTGGGTTTCGAGAACGATTAGAGAGTGTTCCCCGGCTGAGGTCGCGGCAATGAGGCGTACCCTGCGGGCGTCGTGAGATGGGGCCTTTTTCCTGCCTCCCCGGCGACCGGAGGAGGCAATAAGAAATAAGATCTGCACATGACCGCTACCCGCACCAGCTGGCCCACTAAGCCCTTACCCTCGCGCACCGAGGGTCTCGACTATGTCGCGACCTTTTCGCCTGAGCAGGTGTTGCTGTTGCGGCGTGGATTCGTCCCGGCGAGCACCGATGACCGCTGGTTCGTGTTCTTCGAGGAGGACTGGCTGTATTTTCATCACAGCCGCGGCGGCGCCTGCATCTATGCGCTGCGTCTTGATCGCCTGGGAGCAGGAGTGAAAGTCGGCCGCTCGTGGGTGAATCGCAATCCGGACGAACACGCCGCACGCCTGCCTGAACTGGATCGCGCGGTGCTCGGCGGGCTCATCAAGCACTTGCTGTTGCAAGCATGACGCCGCTGCCGCGCGTCGCGATTTTCGTGGACGTGCAGAACGTCTATTACACGACGCGTGAAGGGTTCGGCGCGCACTTCGATTACAACGCGTTCTGGCGACAGGCGACTGCCGGCCGGGAAGTCGTCAACGCGGTCGCGTTCGCTGTGGATCGCGGCGATGCCAGGCAGCGCCAGTTCCAGAACATCCTGCGAGGTATCGGTTTCGAGGTGAAGCTCAAGCCGTTCATCACGCGCGCCGACGGTTCGTCGAAAGGAGATTGGGACGTGGGCATCACGCTCGAAATCCTGGATTGCGTCGGCCAGGCGGATATCGCCGTGCTGGCCTCCGGCGATGGCGATTTCGACCTGCTGGTGCAGAGGCTGCGCGAGCGGCATGCGATGGAGGTGGAAATCTACGGCGTGGCGAGATTGACCGCGGGCACGTTGATGAGGGCGGCGACGCGGTTCGTGGCGATAGATGAGAAATTGTTGCTGAGATGAGAACAACCGTGGCCAGGCTTTAAGTCCCCGCCGCGCAAAGCTCAAAGTCGATCTTCCCCGGCTGCGACTTCCATCGAGTTTCCCTTGTACCGCTCGGGACAGCGACGCCGTGCAGCGCGCCACCCGCCTCTTCGGGGCTAGCGATCCTAAGGCTCGCCGCCGGCCTTCAACCACCGCTCCAACGTTTCGCTCAGCCGCGTGCGGTCTATCGGTTTGGATAGGTAATCATCCATACCCGCGGCGGCGCATTCCGAATCCGCGCCTTTCATTGCATGCGCGGTGAGCGCGACGATGGGAATGCGTTTGCCAGCTTCGCGTGAGCGGATCTGTCGCGTGGCTTCGTAGCCGTCCATCACCGGCATCTGGCAGTCCATCAGAATCAGGTCGTAGCGTCCCGTGGCCCACGCGTTGAGCGCAGCTTCGCCGTCGCCGGCCACGTCGACACGGTAGCCCAGCTGCTCGAGAATGCGGCAGGCGACTTTCTGGTTCACGCTGTTGTCTTCGGCGAGCAGGATGCGGTTCGCTTCTCGCGTCCGTTGAGAACGCAACGCGTGGCGCGTCACGATGGCCTGCGTGTGCATGTGCCAGACTTCGGCGCGTTCGCCCAGCACCATCATCAGGCAATCGGTCAGGTCGCGCTGGGTGACGGGTTTGAGCAGGTAGCCGGCGAAACCCAGGCCGGCGAACAAGCGACCGTCGCCGCGCTGTCCGGAAGAGGTCAGCAGGATGAGACGCGTTTTTTTCAGCGCCTCTTCGGCGAGGATCATCTTGCCGAGTCGTGCGCCGTCGCATTCGGGCATCTGGTGATCCAGCAGCGCCACTTCGAATGGCTTGCCGGATGCGGCGGCCTCGCGCAGCAGGATCATTGCTTCGTCTCCGGTGCTCGCACACACCGGCTCCATGCCGCGCAGGGACAGTTGTCCCATCATCACCTTGCGATTGGTCGCATTGTCGTCGACCACCAGGACGCGCTGGCCCTTGAGTGCGAACGCTGGCGCGACAGGGGCCTTGGCGGTGTCTTTGGCAACCCCGAAGCGAGCGGTGAACCAGAAAGTCGAACCGGCGCCTTCGGAACTGGTGACGCCGACTTCGCCGCCCATGAGGTCCACCAGTCGCTTGACGATGGACAGGCCGAGGCCGGTGCCACCGAACCTGCGAGTGGTCGAAGCATCCACTTGCGTGAACGCCTGGAACAGCGCGTTCATCCGGTTCGCGGGAATGCCGATGCCGGTGTCACGGATCTCACAGCGAACCAGCACGCCTTCCGCGTCCTTCTGCGCCACGCGACAATCGATGGCGACTTCACCTGACTGCGTGAACTTGACGGCGTTGCCGCCGAGGTTGAGCAGTATCTGTCGCAGGCGGCCGGCATCGCCGCGCACCAGGTCCGGCAGGCTCGGATCCAGCAGCGCAATGATTTCCAATCCCTTGGCGTGCGCTTGAATCGCGAGCAGCCGCGCGACGTCTTCGACGGTGTCGCGTATGTCCATGTCGAGATATTCCAGGTCGAGCTTGCCGGCTTCGACCTTGGAGAAATCCAGGATGTCGTTGATGACGGTGAGCAGCGCTGCGGCGCTGTCGCGTACGGTCTGCGCGAAGTCCAACTGCATCGGATCGAGCGGCGTTTCCAACAGCAGCTCGGTCATGCCGATCACGCCGTTCATGGGCGTGCGGATTTCGTGGCTCATGTTGGCCAGGAATTCGCTCTTCGCCTGGTTGGCGCTGGCGGCCGATTCGGTGGCTTCGATCAGCGCCTGCTGGTATTGCCGGCGCTCGGTGACATCCTGCAGCGAGCCCGACAAGGTCCGCGAACTTCCCGATGCATCGCTTTCAGCGGCGCCGCGCATTCGAAACCAGCGCCATTCTCCACCGCGCGTGCGCGCCCGCAATTCGACATCTACCGCGGTATCGTCGGTGAGGGCCGCATCGATCGCCTTCTGCAGCACGCCCACGTCTTCGCGATGGAAGACGTCGAACAGTCTCTGACGGTCCTGCACGAAGGTGTGTTGTTCGTAACCGAGCATCTGCGCATACCGCGGCGATACCCATACCTCGCGGCTGGCGACATCCAGTTCCCACAAGCCGTCATTCGCGCCTCGCGTCGCCCGATCGAGCCGCGCCTCGGTGGTTCGCAGCTGCTCTTCGGCATGCCGGCGTTCGCTCTCCCGATCGAAGTTGTCGAGGGCGAACACGATGTTGCGCGCCATGTGGCTGAGCAGGCCGACGATGTCCGCATCGAACGCGTCGGTTTCGCTCGAATACAGCAGCAGCACGCCGGTGGCGCTATCGCCTCGAAGCAGCGCAAATGCCGCGCCCGCGAAGATGCCGGCCTGCCTGCCTTGGTCGTGCCAGTGGCGCGTCTTGTCATCCTTGCCGAAATCGTTGCTGATGCAGGGTTGGCCGGTGCGGAAGGCGGTGCCCACCAGTCCCCGGCCTTCCGGCGTTGCGGCGTCGAGCGAGATAGGCACGGCACGCAGGCGCTCCGCTCCCGGTCCGGTGACGGCTGCAATGGATGCCAGCGATGAGCCCGGTGTGGGAACGCAGACCGTGGCGGCGAGAAACTTGCCGCCATACACGGCAGCATCGCAGACCCGCTGATACAGCTCTTCGGTCGTAGTGGCGCGCATGATCGCTTCGTTGGTGGCGCTCAACGCCGCGTACATCCGCGTCAGTCGCAACGTTGCGCGCTCCGCCGTTTTTCTCGCAGTGATATCGTGGGCCATGCCTACGATGAGCCAGCGACCGTCCACCCGCAGCGCGCGACGATGACTTTCCGTCGTCAACTGTCGCCCGTCTTTCATGCGCGTGATGTTTTCGGTGTAGAGGCCGTCGCGGCCTGCGGCAATGATCCGGTCGTAGATTTGTTCCAGTTCGGCGCGCGAGCTTTCGATGAGATCCTGTGGTCCCATGCGCAGCAGTTCTTCGCGGGAGTAGCCGGTCGTGCGTGAGGCGGTCACGGTGGCGTCGACGAACAGCATGGACTCGCGATCCACCACGTAGATGGAGTCGGCGCACAGGTCGATGGCGGCCCGGAACCGCAGCAACTCGCTCATGCTCTGCCGGGGCAGCGCGATGTTCACTCCGTCCGGATCGGTGACGGCGATCGCCGTCACCGCCGGCGCCTCTGCCGACTCCTGTAGCACAGTACCGGCGCGTCTCGACATTAGCGCTAGCCACATCAACACACAGGCGACTATCCCGCCGGCTACCGCGGCAATGGGGTAGAGCAGAGACGGCGACATTGTTATTCTCCCCCGCGTCCATTGGCATGCATCGATTCGACCGGACCAGAAAGGCGACCGCGAGGAGCTTGAGTCAGCTCCTGTCATCCGTCCTGGCCCGCAAATTCCGTTGCCTCGCCAACAGCAAGCACTTCCGCCCGTTCTTTCCGCGGGCCGCAGTTCCTGTCCGTCCGGCTCGATAGTAGCGGGTTCAAATAGATTCTGTCGCGTGCGGTTCGAGCCCGCGGCCATTTTTCGCAAAGGTGATGGCACGCATGACGACGTCGGGCACCTGCTTTTCAGCATTGGCGATGCGTGTGCCGCGTGAATAAGAGCCTGGGCACGGCGGCCGAACTTCGCAGCATCAACGAGCGGTTCTACGACCGCCTGTGGACCGACACGAAACTGATTCCTCCCGAACGCTTCAATACCTGGCCGCTGGTCAGCGAATTATCCGCGACGCGCTCACGCTGCCTGGAAGTCGCGCCGGGGCTGCGTCCACGCCTGCCGATCGAAACCACCTGCTTCGTCGACATGAGCCTGCCCGCTGTCAGTCGCCTGAATGTGCAGGGTGCGCAGGTGGTCCGTGGGCTGATCTCCGCGCTGCCCTTTGCGGACGGGCAGTTCGACCTGGTCTGCGCATTCGACATCGTCGAGCACGTGGAGGATGGAGAAGGCGCGCTGTCCGAACTGTCGCGAGTTGCCGCGCCCGGTGCTGTGTTGTTATTGGCTGTGCCGTTGCACGAAGCGCGCTGGACTGCTTTCGACGGTCTCGTCGGGCACCATCGCCGCTATGAACCGGCGAAGCTGCAGGAGCTGCTGGCAAGTCGCGGATTCAGCATCGAACGCAGCGCCGCCTATGGCATGCAACCCAAGTCGTCCTGGCTGCTCGACCTGGGGATGTGGTTCCTGGAGCATCGCCGGGAGCGCGCGCTCTGGTGGTACAACAACATATTCATGCCGCTGCAGACACGCTTTCAACAGCCGCTCACGTGGGTGCCGGGCCTCGGCGAGACTCGCGGTGTGGATGAGGTGCTGCTGGTGTGTCGCAAGCAGAAGTGAACCCACGGACCTCAGCGGATGCCGTGCGGTTCGATCCAGCCGTAGTACTGGCTCACGAACAGCAACCCGAACAGCGCCACCGACAGGGCGATACGCACGGTGAGCGCTTTCACCATCTGCGCTGAATTGCCGGGCCCCGACGACATCGAAAACAATGCCTGGCCGAGACTGCCGACGATGGCGAGCAGCAGGGCGACGACGAGCAGTTTCATGGCAGGTTCTCCGGGGCGGCGAGTGTCGATTTCGCTGTTTGTGTCGCGCTCATGCGTGCTTTTGCTTCTGCCTCTTCGCGGCGTACGGTGAGTACGAGCATGCCGACCGCGGCGCTGATCATCAGCAGCAGGGCGACCATGAGAAACACGAGCCCGCCGGCAAGGCGGTATCCTTCGTACACTCCGCCGATGACGCCGAGCGGCGTGGTCAGCAGCAACAGGGGTTTGGCGATCTTCATGGGTTGCAGCTTAGAGCGGCGGCGGCGGTGGAAACAGATGCAGATGCGGGTGGAAAAGCCGGATCAGGGATTCTCTGTCTCGCCCGGTCGCCGGGAGAGGTAACGGAGTGAAACGCTACGAGCGCTATGCGGACGAGATCGCCGCACTCATCCGTCACGGCACACTGAATCCCGGCGATCGCTTGCCATCCGTGCGACAAGCCAGCGCCAGTCGTCGCATCAGCCCGGCAACCGTGTTCGAGGCGTATTACCTGCTCGAAGGCCGTGGATTGATCCATGCGCGACCGCGTTCCGGGTATTACGTAAGCCCGGCCGTAGCGGCCACACACAACGGGGATGTGCCGCACTCACAGCCGAAGCAGCGTTCGGCCAAGGTGGCAATCAGCGAACTGGTGTTCGAAGTGCTGGGCTCGGTGAAGGACCGCGAGGTCGTGCCGCTCGGCTCGGCGTTCCCCAGCCCAGAACTGTTTCCCCTGGCGCAGTTGGCGAAGCACCTGGCGCGAGGCATGCGCAACCTGGATCCATGGCGCATCGTGGAAGACCTGCCGCCGGGCAACGATCAACTGCGACGCCAGATCGGGCGGCGTTACGCCATTGCCGGCATGAGCATCGACACCGATGAAATCATAGTCACCAGCGGTGCGCTGGAAGCACTGAACCTGAGCCTGTCGGCCGTGACGCGGCCGGGCGATATCGTGGTGGTGGAATCGCCCACCTTTTACGCAGCGTTGCAGGCCCTGGAGCGCTTGAGTCTCAAGGTCGTGGAAGTAGCGACGAGTCCGCGGCATGGCATAGACCTGGAGGCGCTGGCGGGTGTCCTGCAGCGACATGAAGTGAAGGCCTGCTGGCTGATGCCCAACTTCCAGAATCCGCTGGGCAGCCGCATGCCCGACGAACGTAAACGGGCATTGGTGGCGATGCTGGCCGCGCATCGCGTGCCGCTCGTCGAGGACGATGTTTACGCCGAATTATATTTCGGCGCGCAGGCGCCGCTGCCGGCGAAAGCTTATGATCGCGACGGTATGGTCATGCACTGCTCGTCCTTTTCCAAGTGTCTGGCGCCGGGCTATCGCGTCGGTTGGGTGGCGGCTGGCCGTCATGCGCGCACGGTCGAGCGCCTGAAACTGATGACTACCTTGTCCGCGGCGATTCCTTCGCAGGAAGCGCTGGCGTCTTACCTGGAACACGGTGGTTACGATCGCCATCTGCGCAAACTGCGTCTCGCACTCGCCCGGCAGCAGCAGGTTGCGCTCGATACGATTGCACAACACTTTCCGGCCGGCACGCGGGTGACTCGTCCCGATGGCGGCTACTTCCTCTGGTTGGAATTGCCGCAGGCGCTGGACGCGCTGGAATTGCATCGCCTCGCGCTCCTGCGCAAAATCAGTATCGCGCCGGGCCAGCTGTTTTCCGCCGACCGGCGCTTCACCAACTGCGTGCGCATCAACTACGGGTATCCCGACGATCGCAAGATCGTCGCGGCACTGAAGACCGTGGGGCAGCTCGCCGCGTCGCTGCTCTGAAACCTCCCGACTTCCCGCAAGCGAGTTTCAATGACTGTCATCCGCCACCTTGCCGCGTCCGCCATTGCATTGTTCGCCATCGATGCGCAGGCACTCGACATGGGACACTCGTATGCCAACACCACGCAGTTCAGAACGACGCATGCGGCGCTGGACCTGACTGCCGACTTCGATAGCAAACGCCTCAAGGGATACGTCGACCTGACGTTCGAGCGAGTGGCGCCGGGCGCCGAACTCATTCTCGATACCCGCGATCTGAGCATTTCGAGCGTGCACCTGCAGGGCAGTCCTCCCGCGGCGTTGCCGTTCAAGTTGGGCAAGACCGACGCGATCCTAGGTACACCGCTGGCGATTACGTTGCCGGCGACGCTCACGGCGAAGAGCTTCATTCTTCGCATCGACTACGAAACCTCGCCCGGCGCAAGCGGCCTGCAGTGGCTCACCCCCGCGCAAACGGCGGGTAAGAAGCAGCCGTTCCTGTATTCGCAGTCGCAGGCAATTCACGCGCGCAGCTGGATTCCATTGCAGGACACGCCGCAGATCCGGCTCACGTATTCGGCGCACATCCGCACGCCGCCGCAATTGCTCGCTGTCATGAGCGCCGGTAACGATGTCGATGCGAAGCGGGACGGCGATTACAGCTTCGACATGCCGCAGGCGATTCCGTCGTACCTGTTCGCGCTCGGCATCGGCGACCTGGTGTTCCGGCCGCTCGGTCCTCGCACCGGCGTATTCGCCGAGCCCGTCACCGCCGACGTGGCGGCGCGCGAATTCTCGGATGTCGAATCGATGCTGACTACCTGCGAGAAACTGTTCGGCCCGTATCGCTGGGGCCGTTACGACATGCTGATCCTGCCACCGAGTTTCATGTGGGGCGGCATGGAGAATCCGCGCCTCACCTTCGTCACGCCGACGGTTCTCGCCGGCGACAAGAGCCTGGTATCGCTGATCGCGCACGAGCTGGCGCATTCATGGTCCGGCAACCTGGTCACCAACGGCAATTGGGAGAGCGCCTGGCTCAACGAAGGTTTCACTACGTACCTGGAGCGTCGCATCGTCGAAGTGCTGTACGGCGCCGACCGTCGTGCGATGGACGATGTGCTGGGATTGCAGTCGCTGCGGCGTGAGATCGCCGAACTGGAATCCAAGGGCGATGGGCAGCTCACGCGATTGACACCCGATCTGCGCGGTCGCGATCCCGATGATAATTTCGGTGAGATACCGTATGAGAAGGGCAGGCAGTTCGCCGGCTTTCTCGAAGCGCGCCTGGGCCGCGAGCGATTGGATAAATTCCTGCGCGGCTACTTCGACCACTTCGCGTTTCACAGCGTGACCACGCAGGAATTCGACAAGTACCTGGAAGCGAACCTGCTGTCCCAGCCCGGGGTCGATATCAGCAAGGCCGACATCAAGGAATGGCTGGAAGGCACCGGCATTCCCGCCATCGCGGTGCTGCCGACGTCGGATGCGTTCGATCGCGTCGATGTACAGAGGAAGGCCTGGTTCGACGGCAAGACGCCGGCGACGCAACTGCAGGTCAAAGGCTGGAACACGCAGCAATGGCTGCAATTCCTGGACAACCTGCCTGCCGAAACTTCCGCTGCCCGCCTGGGGGAACTGGATGCTGCGTTTCATTTCACAGCGGCGACCAACAGCGAAATCGTGCATAGCTGGTTGAAGAATGCTATTCGCGCGGGCTATGCGCCAGCGTGGCCTCGACTCGAACAGTTCCTGACGAGCATCGGCAGGCGCCGGCTCGTGCGCGATCTATACGACGAATTGATCAAGACACCTGCGGGTGTGGTGCGCGCGAAGGCGATCTATGCGAAGGCGCGTCCGTTGTATCAAGTACCGCTGGCGCAGCAGCTCGATGACTTGTTCAAGCCCTTGTGATGGCGCAGGAGCCTACGCTGTGAGCAGAACCCTGTACGGCATCAAGAGCTGCGACACGATGAAGAAGGCGCGCGCCTGGCTCGACGAGCACGAGATCGCGTACGACTTCCACGATTACAAAACCATCGGCATCGATCGCGAACACCTGGAACGCTGGAGCAAGGCAGTCGGGTGGGAAGTGCTGCTGAATCGCGCGGGCACGACGTTCCGGAAACTGCCGGATGCGGATAAGCAGGGGATAGACCAGGAGAAGGCGATCGGGTTGATGCTCAAGCAGCCGTCGATGATCAAGCGGCCGGTGCTGGAGTTGGGTAAGGGGAAGGTGCTGGTGGGGTTTAAAGAAGAAATCTACTCCGAATTCTTACCCTGACCTCCTCCCCCGGTCGCCGGGGGAGGGTAGGGAGGGGGCATCCGAATCTTCCCCAACGTTGCGGTATTCTCGGAGAGCCCCCTGCTTGATCCTCCCCCGGCGACCGGGGGAGGAAATTAAGATTAGAACTCCGCTCTCGCCCCCACGTGAAACGATCTTCCCGCCAGCGGCGCAATATCCTTCAACGGTGACGCGTGCTGTCGCGCATCCTCATCCAGCAGATTCGAGCCCTTCACGAACAGGAACACGCTGCTGGTAGCTAGCGGCAAGCGGTAGCTCGCATCCGCATCGACCAGCGTAAATCCGTCGCTCGGCAGTTCGTTCGATGCGATCTTGTCCTGCTTGTCGTAGTGGAACGCCTGCGTGCCGACGTGCCAGCGGGCGATGTCGTAATGCAGCCCGCCGCCGAAGCGCATCGGCGGGATCTGCGGCAGGTCCTCGCCGTTGTCGAGCTTGCCGCGCACGTAATCCGAGGCAAGCCGCAATTCGAGATGCTGTTCGCCCCGGTCCAGCAGCGGGAAAGTGATCTCGGCTTCGAAGCCGTGAAATTTCGCGCCGCCCTGCAGATACTCGAATACCTGGAATACCTCACCCTCGTCGGTGCCCACGAATGCACCGGTGGGGCTTTCGTAGATGTAATTGCTGTAGTCGTTGTAGTACGCGCTCACCGTCCAGCGTATGCCGTCGCCGGTGTGGCGCAACGACAGGTCGCTGGTGATGGCCGTTTCCTTGTCGAGCCTCGGATCGCCGGTCTCGAAGCGTTGCGCGGCGACATGCGGCACGTCGGGATTTGCATATAGCTCGGTGGCCTGCGGATTGCGCTGCGTACGCGTGACGTTCAAAGCGAGTGCATCGTCCGGCGCGAATTTCCACACGGTGCCGGCGGACAGGCTGATGGCCGTGTCGTCGGCATCGGGTAGTCCGGTGGCGCCGTCGAGCGTGATTTTCTGTTGCTCGGCGCGCCCGCCCAGTTCGATGGTCCAGTCGTCGAGATGCAGTTCCTCGAAGGCGAAAAAGCTCATGGCCTTGGTGACCGAACTGGGCACGAAGGCCTCATCGCCGATGGCCGCGAAATCGATGTTCACGTACTGCACGCCAGTGGTGCCGCGCCAGCCGCCACCCAGTTCATTGTCGATGGCGAGGCGGGTGTCGTAGGCCTTCTGGTTGAAGACGGTGCCGGGTTCGCCGGGCGCTTCGAACTCGGTGTGCTTGTAGTCGTTGTACGAGCCGCTCAGGTGCGCGGTCTTGAACGGCCCGTTGTTGAAATCCCACTCGAGCTTGCCGTCGAAGCGATCCTGCTTCATGTCGATGAACGCTTCTTCCTCGCCGGGAATGCCGTAGTTCGATTCGTACCTGCTATATGCCACTCCGCCACGCGCGACGTCGCCGATGATCGATGCGCCTAAGGCGCCACCTTTGGAGTCGCTTGCTGTATTCGGCAGCTTGCCGCGCACGTTGTCCGGTTCCTCGCCGGCCTCGATCAGTTGACGGCGCAGGGCGTCGGACTGAACGTAGCCCGGGATCTCGACATCGTCCGTGGAGCGATCGAAGTAGTCGGCATGCAGCGCGACGTTGCCGAAGCCGCCATCGAGGCTGACCGCGCCGGTGCGTTCATCCGAGGCCGAATCGGTTCGAACTTCGGCAGCGCCGCTCAGCGGTTTGTCGGCCACGGTCATGGGCACGCGATTGCTGACGACATTCACCAATCCGCCGGCCGCGCCGCTGCCGTAGAGCAGGGCTGCGGGCCCCTTGATGATTTCGATCTGCTGCGAGACCACGGACTCGAGCGTGACAGCGTGATCCTGGCTCAGTCCGGACACGTCGAGCGAGGCGAGTCCGTCTTGCAGCGTCTGCACGCGATAACCGCTCATGCCGCGAATGACGGGACGACTGGCGGTCGGTCCGAAATAAGTCGAGCTGACGCCGGGCTGCGCCGACAACGTTTCGCCGAGGCTGCCGGCGATCTGGCGCCGCAGGTCGTCCCCGGAGACGACGCTTGCGGGTTGAGCGACGTCGAGCGGGTTTTCCCGCAAGGCGGTCGCGGTGACGACGACCTGTTCTACTTTGGACTCATCGGCACTGGCGGTGGAATAGACATGGGGAGAGACGAGCATCGCCACGACGGCGATGCGCAGAGTGGGAGAACGCATGGTGAATCGGTTCCTGAAAATGTTCGGCTACGACGCCACGACCCCATCGTTGTGACGGGCTCGAGGCGAAATACCCCCTGCCTCGGCTTGCGAGGCGGGGCGTTGCGGCGAATATCAGGAAACGGGGGGAGCGCGCGGCTGCGCTGAGGTGCGGACGAAACGGCTGGTGACCGCGGTTGCTGGAAGTGCAACGAAATCGGCGAGCGGCGGCGGTGTCAGGGATAGCGTCCGCGTCGCCGGCGCCCCCGCCATATTGTCAAACGTGGCGCAATATCCGCAGGCGACGCTATGCAGGGAATGCGCGATCCGTGGATCGTGGCTGTGCGTGACGTGCGCAATCGAATTGAGCGCAAACGCCAGCAGCAGGCCGGCGAGTGCTACTCGCAGCCAGCGTGGTGGGGTTCGCGCGAATCGAAACATGGGGTATTGAATACTGAAGGGAAAGCGTAGCTCTCTTCAGGCTAAGGGCAGCGACACCGGTCTGTAAAGAGGCGGCAGGTGAAACCCACGCAACTCCCCTCACACGGGGAGAGGTTATGACCGCACTGGTGCGGCGGCAACGGTTTGGGCCATAATCGGCCGCATCTCGCGCTGCCTTTCCGCCTGGTAAATAACTAATCCGGTTGGCTACATCATCGTTGCATCTGCCCAAGCGTCGGTCTTCTTCCTGTCAGCGACTGGCTCACCCTCAACGCAGATCGCATTAGAGTGAAAATCTCCGGCGACAACCTCGCGAGCAATCTTTCGCGCACGCTCGCGCCTGTGTACCTCATCAGCGGCGATGAGCCGTTGTTGGTGAACGAAGCGGCGGACGCCATCCGCGCACGAGCACGCAGCCAGGGATTCACCGAACGCGAATTGCATGTGGTCGAGCGCGGCTTCGACTGGCAGGCATTGCTTTCGGACAGCCGCGCCATGTCGCTCTTCGCCGAGCGCAAGATCATCGAGATCCGCATGGCGACGGCCGCACCGGGCGAGCAGGGCGGTAATGCAATCGTCGAACTTGCCTCGAATCCCTCGCCCGACACGCTGGTGCTGGTGATCACCGGCAAGCTCGACGGTCGCACGCAGAATTCGAAGTGGGTGAACGCCATCGACAAGCACGGCGTGGCTGTGCAGATCTGGCCGCTCGACCTGGTCAAGTTGCCGGGTTGGATTCGAGAGCGGCTGTCCCGGCATGGTTTGAAAGCGGACAGCGCGGCGGCGACCCTGCTGGCGGAACGCGTTGAAGGCAATTTGCTGGCGGCCCACCAGGAGATCGAGAAGCTGGCGCTGCTGCTGCCGGCCGGCGAACTCACCGCCGAAACAGTCATGGACGCCGTTGCCGACAGTGCACGCTACGATGTGCTGCAGGTCGGCGATGCCGCCATGCGTGGCCAGACATCGCGTGCTTTACGTATCCTCGAAGGGCTGCACGCCGAGGGCATCGATGCAACACTGGTATTGTGGGCCGTGAACAAGGATCTGCAGTGGATCCTGCGCGCCCAGTACCTGATGGAGAACGGGCAGAATGCGGATTCCGCGATGAATGCAATCTACGTCTGGCGACCGCGCCAGCCTGCAATGAAACAGGCACTGGCACGGCTCAAGCCCGCTGTCACCCGCCGCTTGATCATGGACGCTGAACGCGTCGATCGATCGATCAAAGGGGTGCTGCGGAACGATCCCTGGGTCGAACTGGAAGCGTTGGTGGCGCGCTTCAGTGGTGTCCGACTCCTCCGCGCGCGTGCAGCATGAATCCCATCGGCATTTTCGGCGGGACTTTCGATCCCATTCACTTCGGCCACCTGCGCACCGCATTCGAACTGTTGCAGTCGCTACGATTGAGCGAAGTGCGCTTCATGCCCGCAGGTAATCCGCCGCATCGGGAAACGACGGTCGCAAGTTCCGAATTGCGCCTGCAGATGGTCAAGGCGGCAACGCAGGGACAACCGGGATTCGTCGTCGACGATCGCGAGATCCGGCGCGAGGGCCTGTCTTATTCGGTCGATACGATGCGCACGCTGCGTGCCGATTTTCCGGATCGCTCGCTGTGCCTGATCGTCGGCATGGATGCGTTTCTCGGCTTGCCGAAATGGCATCAATGGCGCGAACTGCTGGACCTGGTCCACGTCGCCGTCGCGCATCGTCCGGGCTGGCGCGCGCCGAGTTCGGGGCCGCTGGGCGAGTTGCTGGTGGATCGCGGCACCGGTCGCATCGACGATCTGCACGAAAAGTTGTCGGGTTCCATTTTCATCCACGCAGGCACGCAGCTGGAAATCTCGTCCACCGAATTTCGCAAGCTGGTTGCCGCCGGGCGCGACCCTCGCTATCTGATGCCGGATGCGGTGCGGGAAATCATTCAACAAACCGGTTGTTACCGTTCCAGGAGGTGAGCATGGCTGAAAAGCGCAAGAAAACGTCAGTGAGTTCCAGCAAGAGCAGCAAGGCGAAAGCGGGTGTCCGCAAGTCCGCCGGTGCGAAAGCGAAAGCTTCCTCCCGATCGCCAATCAAGAAGTCTGCGCCGCGCAAGCTGGCGGTCGCCAAGACTGCGAAGCGGCCCGTAGCGAAGAAAAGCACCAAGGCGCCGCCGGTTGCCGCTCCCATTGCACGAGTGGCGAAGGCTGTCAGCAGCGATGCACTCAAAGTCGTCGAAAAGGCTCTCGATGAATTGAAGGCTGTGGCCGTGCGCGTGCTCGATGTGCGCAAGCTCACCGATGTTGCCGATGTGCTGGTGATTGCCAGCGGCACATCCGATCGTCACGTGCGTTCGATCGCCGATCGCGTGGTGGCGGATGCGAAGAAAGCCGGCTTCCGTCCCGTAGGGGTCGAAGGCGAGCGCGATGGTGAGTGGGTGCTGGTAGACCTGCAGGACATCATCGTGCACATCATGCTGCCGCGTATCCGCGAGTTCTATCGTCTCGAAAATCTCTGGGACGTGAGCGCCGCGCGTCGCGAAGCCGCCGAACTCGCCGCCGAGCGGTGACCTTCGGCGGGGTTCGGTTCCGTCCCTTTATTTTTCTTCTCTGCTCAGCGGGCTCGGCGTGCTCCGCGAGAAATTTCCTTGAAGAACATTACGCCATGGCAGACGTTGTCGCTTGGCGGTCAGCTTGACCGGAATTCTCTCGCGGAGCACGCCGAGCACGCTGAGCAGAGAAGATTGAATGGCAGGATCGAATTGGTTTAGGTTGCCATGCGCCTCACTCTTCTCGCCGCGGGCACGCGACTGCCTGCATGGATCGACGACGGCTATAACGAATATGCCGGTCGCCTCACCGCGGACTACAAACTCGAATTGAAGGAAATCGCGCTCGGCCAGCGGGCCGGCGGCGCTACGCAGCAGGCGATCGCGAAGGAAGGCGAACGCATGCTGGCAGCCATTCCCGCAGGTGTTTACGTCGTGGCGTTGCAGGTCGACGGCAAATCGATGAGCAGCGAGCAACTCGCGAAATTTCTGCAGGCACGGGCACGTGATGGTCGCGACGTGGTGTTTTGCATCGGCGGTCCCGAAGGACTCGCGCCTGCCGTCGATGGGCGTGCCGACATGAAGTGGTCGCTATCGGCGCTGACGTTGCCGCACGGACTAGCCAGGGTGATGGTGGCGGAAGCGCTGTACCGCGCGGTCAGCATCAACAAGGGACATCCGTATCACAGAGCCTGATCGCGGCTCACACATTCATCTTCGCCAGTTCCGCCAGCACCGAGGCCGCATTCGGAAAGCGATCGTCGGGACTCTTCGCGAGCAGGCCGTCGATCAATCCCTGGAAACGGCTGTGTTCCGGCGGCAGCGTCGGAATGGGATCGGTGCGGTGCGCATGAATGATGCTGACGATGGACGAGCCTTTGAACGGGCGCTGCCCGGTGAGCATTTCGAAGAACATGATGCCTAGGCTGTACAGATCGCTGCGTTGGTCGACCGGGCTGCCTTCGGCCTGTTCGGGACTGATGTAGTACGGCGAGCCGCGGATTTCACCCGCGACGGTGAGCTGCAGGCCGTTCTCGACCTGCTTGGCGAGGCCGAAATCGATCAGCACGATGCGGCCGTCGGGACGCATCATGACGTTGGCGGGTTTGAGATCGCGATGGCACAGCCCCGCGCCGTGGACTGCGACCAGCACGCCGCAGATCTGCAGGAAGATATCCACGCAATCGCGACTGGTCATGAGATTGCGAATGCGCAGCTCCAGGCTGCCGCTCGCGAAATACTCCGTGACGATGTAACGGAAATCCGGCGTGTGGCCCCAATCGTAGATGTCGATGATGGCGGGATGACTGATGCGCGTCAGCAGCGAGCGTTCGCGCTCGAAGCGTTTCTCCTCGTCATCGCCGTTGGCCGATTGGCCGCCGAGCCGCAGCACCTTGATCGCAACGTTCTGACCGAGTTCGTTCGAATGCGCGACGTAGACTTCGGAGCGCGCCGAGCGTGCGATGGTCTGCAGGAAGCGGTAACCCGCGATCACGGGAAACTGGCGGCGATCCGGCACCGCGCGGTTTCTCCTGTCGACAATATGCGTCGTCATCGAGTGCCAGAACTCCTGTAGCTGGTCCGGGACGGTAACGGACTGCCGCCGTCGATCGCCACACACTGTGTCACGAATGAGGTGCGCCACCGGGAGTTGTCGTTTCGGTCAGTTTCGAATGCGTCACGAGCTAGATGGCGCGCCACGTAGCTACATGCAGTGACGCTGCCGGCAGAATCAGAGATTCCCGGCGTTTGCCGTCGAAGTCGAACGTTTATCATGAACGCCATCACACCGCCGAACGCAGCGCTCAACCTGCGCAATGGTGTATTGCTGGAGTGTCATGGATTCGAGTTTTTCGATCGACGCGGCCGAGAACATGGTGCGCCTGCAGATGCGAGGCAGGCTCACCGTCCAAGCGTTGACAGCCGCCATGAATCGCATCGCCATGGATGCGCAGTATCGTTCCGGTATGCATGCGGTCGCGGACTTCAGGGAATGCTCGGGCGAGTGGGACTATTCGGAGATGCAGCGCCTGCGCGATTACCTGGTGCGCGCCGGCCGCGACCGCTCGCGACGTTGGGCCGTCATCGTCAAACCTGGCGCTCTGGCTGCCATTGGGCATGTGGTGATACTCATCAGCGAAGCAGTGGATGCCAGCATTTCCATGCGTTTGTTCGAGGAGCCCGAACATGCGCTGCGCTGGGTCAGAGAAACTACCGACGAGCAGGCGGATGAGCAGGCCGATGCCTGACGTGTACGCGCGTAGCGACGGTTCCGGATTCAGTCCGCGTTAATCGGGTCGGCGAAACAATTCAATCGGTGCGCCCGGGCCTGTATCCTTCACGGATGCCGCCATCGCCCAAGCCTTTGATCTACCTGGCCTCTGCCTCTCCGCGCCGCAGTGCCTTGCTGACCCAGATCGGTATCCCGCACCAGGTTCGCGCCGTCGATGTCGACGAGCGTCTGCTGGCCGAGACACCGCCGTCGTATGTGACGCGACTGGCGAAGATCAAGGCGCAGTCATTGTGGGACCGGTTGCCCGCTGGCGAGCGATTGCCGGTGCTGGGTTCGGACACGACAGTCGCGCTCGGAGCCGGCACAGATGCGGAGATTCTCGGCAAGCCACGCGATCGGTCAGATGGCGTGAGGATGCTGGAGAGATTGTCGGCGCAGACTCACCAGGTGTTGACTGCCGTGGCGCTGTGCCACGAGGGCGGTTGCGATCTGCGATTGAGTGTCAGCGATGTGACGTTTCGCGCGTTGAGCGCATCTGAGATCGCGGCATACTGGGAAACCGGCGAACCGGTCGACAAGGCGGGCGGCTATGCAGTACAGGGACTGGCGGCGATCTTCATCGAGCGCATCACTGGGAGCTACTCCGGAATCATGGGCCTGCCCCTGTTTGAGACGGCCGAACTGCTGCAACTGGCCGGTTGGCGCATGAGTTCGTCCGCGGCAGCGGACGGAGTGCCGGGATGACGGCCGAAATCCTGGTGAACGTCAGTCCGCGCGAGACGCGTGCGGCGCTGGTCGAAGACGGAGCGCTGCAGGAAGTTTTTCTCGAGCGGGCCAATCGTCGCGGCCTCATCAGCAATATCTACAAAGGACGCGTGTCGCGCGTGTTGCCTGGAATGCAGGCGGCGTTCGTCGATATTGGTCTTGAGCGCACGGCGTTCCTGCACGCATCCGACATCGTGCACCCCGCAGTGGGCAAGAGCGGCGAACCCGACCAGCCGGTCACCGAAAGCGTCACGCAGGACATCCAGGCGCTGGTGACTGCCGGCAATGAAATCCTGGTGCAGGTGCTGAAAGATCCGCTCGGCACCAAGGGTGCGCGACTGACTACTTTCATCACCATCCCATCGCGCTATCTCGTCTACATGCCCAAGGGACGCGGGATCGGTATTTCGGCGCGCATCGAAGACGAAGCGGAGCGCCAGCGCCTGCGTGAAGCGGCAGGCTTGTTTTTGCGGGCCGATGCGCCCGGTGGTTACATCGTGCGCACTGCTGCAGAAGGCGCCACGCCCGATGCATTGCGCGCCGACATGTTGTTCCTGGAAAAGCTCTGGACCGTGCTGTGCGAAAAGGCGGCGCGTGCGCGGCCCGGCCATCTCGTTCACGAAGACTTGCCGTTGCCGGTGCGTGTATTGCGCGATGTCGTTTCGAGCGGTGTGGACAAGGTGAGCGTCGATCACGCCGAGACTTTCCAGCGCATGACCGAGTTCGCGCGCACCTTCATGCCGGACATGGCGGAACGCATCGAACTGTACGGCGGCGACCGGCCCATCTTCGATCTGTACGGCGTCGAGGACGAGATCCAGAAATCGCTGGATCGCAAGGTGTCCCTCAAGTCCGGCGGCTACCTGATTTTCGACCAGACGGAGGCCATGACGACCATCGATGTCAATACCGGCGCGTACGTGGGACATCGCACGCTGGAGGATACGATCTTCCGCACGAATCTCGAGGCGGCGGTGGCCATCGCGCGGCAACTGCGCCTGCGCAACCTCGGCGGCATCATCATCATCGATTTCATCGACATGGATGAGGAAGACCATCGGCGGCAGGTGCTGCAGGCATTGGAGAAATCGCTGCTCGGCGACCATGCCAAGAACCACATCTCGTCGGTCTCGCCGCTTGGATTGGTCGAGATGACGCGCAAGCGCACGCGTGAAAGTCTTGAACATATGCTGTGCGCCGCCTGTCCCACCTGCGAGGGACGCGGCTTCGTCAAGACGACGGAAACAGTCTGTTACGAGATCTTCCGGGAAATTCTGCGACAGTCACGGCAATTCGAATTCCAGGAACTGATGGTGCTCGCGCACCAGGACGTCATCGAGCGGCTGCTGGACGAGGAATCCGCGGCGCTGGCGGAACTCGAAGTGCATACCGGAAAGCCCATCCGGTTGCAGACTGAGGCGTTGTATCAGCAGGATCAGTACGACGTGGTCCTGCTGTGATCGTTTATTACGTGACGGGCGCCGTCATATGAGTACCGACATGACGATGAACTGACGATACGTTTCTCCCCTGTCTCACGCGTTCTATATTCCGCCCATGTCCGTGCCACTTCGCAAACTGTTCAAACAACTCGCCGTCGTCGTCGCGACGCTGGTGGTGTTGTGCGCGGTGCTGCTCGGTGCATTTCAGTTTGCCGTTACGCGCGTGCCCGAATACCGCGTCCAGTTGCAGGGTTGGCTGCAGGAACGCACCGGCCTTGCCGTGGAGTTCCGCGAACTCGGCGCACGACTGCGTATCTACGGACCGGTATTGGTGTTCAAGGGCCTGGTGGTGCAAACGCCGGATCGCACGCGAGTGTTGGCGACAGCAAGGCGCGGCAGTGTTGGCCTCGATGTCTGGCGATCGCTGACATTACGCAAACTCACCTTCGGCCAGTTCACGCTGCAATCTCCCGAGATCGGCGTCATCCGCACGCGCGAGGGCAAGTTTCAGCTGGTGGGGCAGAGCTCGCTTCCCGATCGCAACAAGCCGTTCGCCATCGAACAGCTGCCGGCGGGGAGCTTTCAAGTGCAGGAAGCGGTGGTGAGCTTTCGCGATGAAGCCACCGGCCGTGGCCCCTGGGCATTGTCCGGCGTCAGCTTCACGCTCGAGCGGCAGGCGACGCTGCTCAATCTGCAAGGTTCCGCTTCACTGCCCGCGACCTTGGGCAAATCGCTGGTGTTCGCTGCGATGATTCGTGGCGATCTCGCTCGCGCCGACGCGCTGTCGTCCACCTTCTCGGTGAAAGGCGAGCAGATCGATCTCGCCGGCTGGGCCGACATGTTGCCCGATGGCTGGCCCGCGCCGGACTCCGGTCACGGCGCTCTGCAGGTCAGCGCGACGTTTCTAGGTCCGACACTGTCGAGCCTCACCGCCAAAGTAGACTTGAAGTCGGTCACCGCGGTGGCGCCTGCATGGTCGATACCGCTGCCCGGCGTAGAACCACTGCGCATTCCTACAACGGCCGAGGAGCTGTCACCCAAACCCAAGCGCCAGGAGAAGGCGCCGGTGGTAGCAGCAGTCGTGCCCGAAGCTCCGCCGTCGCCGGGCGAACTGATCAGCTATCAGCGAATCGCATTTGCCCTGCGAGCACGCCAAGCGGCGGGCAAGGCCTGGGAGTTGGCGTTGAGCGATGTGGAGCTGTCGCGCCCGACAGTGCCGTGGCAGGCACGCGAGATCCAGGCTCGCTGGGTGAAAGGTGCGCCGGGCACTCTCGACCTGTCGGGGAAAGCGGATCGCGTCGTGCTGGGGAATTTGTGGCCGCTGCTCGCTTACTTGCCGGAGAGCGCAGGCATTGCGCATCTTCGAGCGATGCATGCGGAAGGATCGATCAACGCGCTGAACTTCGATCTCGAGCGCGCCTCGGCGGAAGATCAGTTGCACTACAAC
The DNA here is from genome assembly GCA_040509875.1 of Steroidobacteraceae bacterium. Lineage (GTDB taxonomy): Bacteria > Pseudomonadota > Gammaproteobacteria > Steroidobacterales > Steroidobacteraceae > Steroidobacter. The sequence continues at coordinate 43,543 of JBEVKB010000020.1, forward strand.
GTGACTGGCGGCCTGCAATCGCTCGCCGTGAGTCCGGTCGCGAAGGCGCCGGGCATCGCCTCGATAACCGGCGAATTGCGGGCGACGCAGGACGCCGGCACATTGACGCTCGACTCGCACGACGTGGTCTTCAATATGCCGGCGATGTTCCGGCAGCCGATGATTCTGCGTTCGGCCGGTGGCCAGCTCGCATGGCAGCGCCAGGGCGATGGCTGGCGCCTCGACACTGACGATCTGAAACTCGACAGCGTCGATGGCCAGGTCGATGTCGTCATGGCGTTGACTCTGCCGCGCAGCGAGGCTTCGCCCGTCATGGACCTGCGTGCGCAGGTACGCAATATCGATGCGACCGCGGCATCCAAGTATCTCCCCGCGAGCCGGCTGACAGCCAAGACGCTCGAGTGGCTCGACAATGCGTTCGCAGCGGGGCGAGTCGTGAATGGCGATGTCGTACTGAAAGGGCCGCTGCGTTCGTTCCCTTTCCGGCGGCGCGACGGCCTGTTCCTGGCGCGTGCGCAGGTCGATGGCATCACGATGAATTACCAGGCCGGCTGGGCGCCGGCAACACAGCTCGCGGCCGCCATCGAGTTTCGCAACGAAGGCATGAAGGCCACGGGCATCGATGCCCGGCTCGGCGAGTTGCATGTGCGTGGCGCGCGCGGCGCGTTTCCCGATTTCCGCAAGGGCGAGATCGAGATCGACGCCGATGCCCGCGGCGATTTCGGCCAGGCCTTGGCGTTGTTGCGGGCCAGCCCCGTCGGTCCCGCGTTGGGGCCGTTGTTCCAGCGGCTGCGCGGCAGCGGTCCCATCCAATCGCGAGTGTCGCTGTGGATTCCGCTGCAGCATGTCGCCGATCGCCGTGTCGAGGTGGTCACGCAATTCGCTGACGCGACGGCTGCGCTCAATGACCTGGATGCGCCGCTGACTGCGCTGAACGGCACGTTGACAGTGCAACAGACTTTGATCAGTGGCGCGGCGCTCGAAGGCCGCCTGCTCGGCGGTCCGGTGGACATCGATATCGTGCGTGAAAGCGAGACCAGTGCAAAGCTCACGGCGCACGGGCACGCGCTGGCGACTGCACTCACGCCGTTCATCCCTCCGGTGGTGAAGATCTGGGGCGCCACCGACTGGCAGGTCGACACCCATATTCGTACCGGCGCAGCGTCGGCAACGCAAAGCTGGCAGGTGAGTGCGGCGATGAACGGGCTCGGGGTCGGCATGCCTTATCCGCTGGGCAAAGTGGACCAGGGCGCGCGGCCGCTGCATGCCGATCTAGAATTCACCGATGGATTGCTGGCGCGTGCGTCGTACGGCAACGTGCGGGCATTATTGAAAATGGTGCGCACCGATGCTGGCTGGACCTTCGATCGCGGCGGCGTGCGTGCCGACGGCACAGTCGCGGCGCTGCCCGCACATCGTGGCCTGCGCATCGAAGGGGATGTGGATCGGCTCGTGCTCGATGACTGGTTTGCCTTGAAGGGCGCTCCGGCCGAGCCGGGTGCGGTCGCCGGCAAGCCGATTGAGTTTCTGCAGGCAGCCAACGTGCGTGTCGGCGAGCTCACGCTCTATGGATACCAGTGGACCGATGTCCGCGGTGTCCTGCAATCGACCAAGACTGGCTGGCGCGTCGATGTCGCAGGCCCGGATACCTCGGGTCAATTGCAGATCCCGGCGTCGTTCACCGGCAATGAGCCGTTGAGCGCAACCATGGAGCGACTGGTGCTCCAACAGAAACCATCGACCGCGCCCGCCGTTAAGACCGAACGCGATCCGCGGGTGTGGCCGAACCTGCGAGTGCATGTGGGCGACCTGCAGTTCGATGGTCACGGCGTCGGCGACATCGAGCTGAAGGCAACTCGCGTGGCCAATGGCCTGCAGATCGATTCCGTGCGCGTCACGCAGGAACATGCGCAGGCAGAAGCGAACGGCGCCTGGCTGCTGACGCCCGATGGCGAGCGTTCGAACCTGTCGTTGAAGATCGTCAGCTCCGATGTCGGTGCGACCCTGCGCAAACTGAACTACACGCCGTTCATCGAGGCGCGGCGCGGTGAAGTGCGTGCCGACTTCACGTGGAATGGCGGGTTCGACAGCAACATTCTCGCGCATGCCTCCGGCTCCCTGAGCGTCGAGGGAGAAACGGGCCAATTGTCATCGCTGCAGCCCGGCGCGGGTCGTGTACTCGGGCTCTTCAGCGTCGCCGCTCTGCCGCGACGGTTGGCGCTGGATTTCAAAGATCTGACCGAGAAGGGCTTGAGCTTCGATACCGTGCATGGCGATTTCGACATGCGAGAGGGGAATGCCTACACCAACAATCTGACCCTGCGCGGCCCCGCAGCGGAAATCGGTATTGCGGGTCGGACTGGGCTGGGTTCTCACGATTACGACCAGACCGCCATCGTCACGGGCAATCTGGGTGCTTCGCTGCCGATGGCTGGCGTCCTTGCGGGCGGGCCTGCAATCGGCGCAGCTATGCTGTTGTTCACGCAGGTGTTCAAGGAGCCCCTCAAGGGGATTACCCGCGGCTACTATCGGATTACCGGGACTTGGGACGATCCAGTGGTGGAGCGGGTGGAGGCGGCGGCGATCAAGGAAGCTGCGACGAGTAAGTTGCTGGTGCGCTGATCGCATGTCGCTTCGCGGCTCGCGCCGTAGGCGCCCGCGAAGCTAAACCGTCGGCTCTCGTAGCCCGACGCCCCAGGCCCACTCCGCGCTATCATCCCCTCGCTTGTATGTGCCGCGGATGACCGCATCATCCCACTATCCCTTTAAGCCCAACGACGATTGCCAATGCCCCCATCCGAAACGATCGATCGCGCGAGCCCTACCGGCGCCCTGCATCTCGAGTTGCCCTCTGCCATAGGCGTCGCGCAGCCGCTCGAGGTCGCGCGACAGGCTATCCTCGTGCCGTCGGGCCTGGATGACGATCGCATCGCCAGCGTGCTGGGCAGCGTCATGGGTTACAGCGTCGATTACGCAGACCTCTATTTCCAGTTGAGCCGCGAAGAGTCGTGGTCGCTGGAAGACGGCATCGTCAAAGACGGCACTCACAGCATCGAACAGGGTGTCGGCGTGCGTGCGCTCGCGGGTGAGAAAACCGGCTTCGCTTATTCCGATGAAATCCTGTTGCCGGCGCTGACCGAAGCATCGTTGGCTGCACGCGCCATCGCTCGCAGCGGCGCGAACACTTCGATGCAAGCGTGGCATTCGCGCAGCGGTCACCAGTTGTACCTGCCTTTCGATCCGCTGGAAGGCTTCAGCGACTCGGCCAAGGTGAGCCTGCTCGAACAGATCGACATCGAGGCGCACAAGGCCGATCCGCGCGTCACCCAGGTAATGGCGAGTCTCTCGGGCGCTCACGAAGTGATCCTGGTGATGGCGAGCGACGGCACGGTCGCGGCTGATGTTCGTCCGCTGGTGCGCCTGAACGTGTCGGTCATCGTCGAACAGAACGGCCGACGCGAGCAGGGCTATGCGGGTACCGGCGGCCGTTTCGCGTTCTCGCGTTTTCTCGAGAACGATCGCTGGAAAGCGCAGGTACATGAAGCGGTGCGCAGCGCCATCGTCAATCTCGACGCCGTTCCTGCGCCTGCGGGAATGATGACAGTGGTGCTAGGACCCGGCTGGCCGGGCGTGCTGCTGCATGAAGCCATCGGACACGGTCTCGAAGGCGATTTCAACCGCAAGGGCACTTCCGCATTCTCGGGCCGCGTCGGCGAACTGGTGGCTTCAGAGCAATGCACCGTTGTCGATGACGGCACACTCGGCTCGCGCCGCGGTTCGTTGAACATCGATGACGAAGGCACGCCTACCCAGTGCACGACGCTGATCGAGAACGGCGTACTCAAGGGTTACCTGCAGGACAAGCTCAACGCGCGACTGATGGGGGTGAAGCCGACGGGCAACGGTCGTCGCGAGTCGTTCGCGCACATGACGTTGCCGCGCATGACCAACACCTACATGCTGGCCGGCAAGCACGATCCGCAGGAAATCATCGGTTCGGTGAAGAAGGGCCTGTACTGTCACAACTTCGGTGGTGGCCAGGTAGATATCACCTCGGGCAAGTTCGTGTTCTCGGCGAGCGAGGCGTACCTGATCGAAGACGGCAAGCTGACTTCGCCGGTGCGCGGTGCGACGTTGATCGGGAACGGTCCTGATGTATTGCGTCGTGTGTCGATGGTGGGCAACGATCTCAAGCTCGACGAAGGTGTGGGTACCTGCGGCAAGGAAGGGCAGGACGTGCCGGTCGGCGTGGGCCAGCCCACTTTGCGTGTCGATGGTTTGACGGTTGGCGGTACCGCGACCTGAGGAACAGGCGAGTCTGCCGATCGGTTGATTTGCCAAGGATTCGTAACCCGCACCGCGGCGGAGTTTTTATGTGGTTATCGCGCCCCCTGTACGAATTTCTGCCCTACCTGTACATGCTGCTGGGCATCGTGTTGCTCGGCTGCGCATGGTCGTTGCAGATCGATACGCTGCCGGGCCTGATGATGTTCCTGGGCGCGGTCAGCCTGCTCGGCGGCATCGTGCTATGGCTGCGGCGACGCGACTATCGCAGCAGGCAGTCGGAGTACAACGAGAAGTCGCTGGATCTTTGATCGTTTTACCTCTCCCGGTTTCGGGAGAGGTCGCGCGGGTGAGGGTCTCCGGCGAAGCCGGCAAAACGCGAAAGCTCAGCTGGTGTGCGCCGGCAGCGAATCCGCGTCGTCTTCCTCGTCCTCGCCTTCGAGCGCACGGCCGCGATGGCCGTTGCCGAGCAGTGGCACCACTTCATCGTCCGGCTCGCCGCCGATCGTCACGCGCGTGCGCGACAGTCGCTCATCGAAATACATGATCTCGTGCTGGCCGATGTGGATGACGTCGCCATCGTTGAGCGCTCGCCGGCGAACGCGCTTGGCGCGAACGTAGACACCGTTGGTGCTGTTGAGATCCTCCAGCACCGAAGTCTGCACGGTGGTGATGATCTGCGCGTGATGGCGGCTGATGTACTTGCTGTCGATCTGCAGGTCGTTGTCCGGCGTGCGGCCGATGATGAAACGCCCCGTCTGCAGGTCGTGCTCGGCGATGGTCTGGCCGTTGAAGCCGATCAGCACGCGGCCGAGGATGATGCGGCGCTCGCCCGTGGCTTCATCGAATGAATTGTCGGGCTGGATGCGCGCCGGCGGAGTGGAGTTCGACGCAATGACACCGTTGACCCGGTTCGAGCGGTCGGCGTATTCCACCCACTGCATTTCATCGATGGCGGTTTCCACATCGGTGAGCGTGACAACGTCGCTCTCGTGCGCGAATGCCGCCATCATCGAGGTGTCGCACAGCGTGTTGACCAGGCGCGGCACACCGCCTGTGTAGCGGAAAATCAGCGCATGGGTATCGGGCGCGAAAATTTCGCGACCCTGCGAACCGGCGACTTCCAACCGGTGCTGGATATAAGCCGCGGTATCCGCCTTCGACAGCGCCGTCAGGTGAAACTTGAGTCGGACGCGTTGCGCGAGCTGCACCAGCCCGCTGGAGTTGAGCTTCTCGTTCAATTCCGGCTGGCCCGCCAGGATGATGCGCAGCACCTTCTCCTTGGTGGTCTCGATGCCCGACAGCAGGCGGATCTCCTCGAGCACCTTGCCCGACAGGTTCTGCGCCTCGTCGACGATCAGCAGCACGCGCCGGCCGTTGGAATACTGCTCGACCAGGAATTCATTGAGCGTCGCCAGCAGCTCGGCCTTCTTCATCTTGAAGGGCTGGAATCCCCACTGCGCGAGTACGGATTGCAGGAATTCGACTGAAGAGACCTGCGTCTGGCTGATCTGCGCCACCACCACGTCCTTTTCCAATTCCTTGAGAAAGGTTTCGATCAGGGTGGTCTTGCCCGAGCCGATCTCGCCGGTGATCACGACGAAGCCGTCCGTGAACCAGATGGTCGACTCCATGTACGCCTTGGCGCGTGCATGGTGCTTTGACATAAATAGGAACGCCGGGTCCGGGCTCAACCGGAAAGGCAGTTCCTGAAGCTTGAACAGATCTAGATACATGCAGTGGGGCGACGTCCTGGGTGGGAATGATTCCGCGAGCTTAAAGTGACTGTCCCTGAACGGCGCCAAGTGTACGGGCTCGCCGGGTGGGATTCAAAATACCCCTCCCAAAGGGCACATGGCCGCGACGGACCATGCATTTCAATGAATTAAGTTGCACTCGTCGATTCCCCGCGAACCGCTGTCCGGCCAGAGACTGGCACTGCCTGCCCCGACGACTCCAGCTGCGACTGTACCGCGATTGGTCATAAGCGGCACGGCGTCATCGTGTTGCCGATCGGCAAAACACGGTGCGGCAGTTGCGCCGATTCCAAGGCCATCAACGCTCGTAGGCGCGTAGAAGTTGCTTGAGCGCGCGATCGCGTGCCGCCGCCGATGAGGCAGTGACAGTGACGTGACCGAGTTTGCGGTTCGGCCGCGGCTCCTTGCCGTAACTGTGGAAGTGCGCGCCCGGGATCTTCAGCATGGTTTCGAGCGACGGCATGGTGCCGATGAAATTGACCATGGCCGAGTGCGCGATGGCGCTGGTATCGCCCAGCGGCAAGCCGACGATCGCGCGAATGTGATTCTCGAACTGGCTGGTCTGCGCGCCTTCGATGGTCCAGTGGCCGGAGTTGTGCACCCGCGGCGCCATCTCGTTGGCGATGAGCTTGCCGCGCTGGACGAAGAACTCCACCGTGAGAATGCCCGCATAGTCGAAACGCTTGAACAGGCGACGCAGGTAGGTTTCAGCTTGCTTCTGCAGGCCCGGGTTGCGATAGGGCGCAGTCGAGTAGCGCAGTATCCCCTCGCTATGAGTGTTTGCCGTCAGCGGGTAGCAGCGGATTTCGCCCTTCGTGTTGCGAGCGCCGATGATGGACACTTCGCGACTGAAATCCACGAAGCCCTCGTAGATCAGCGGCACGGCGCCCAGTGTTTCCCATGCCTTGGCCACATCGTCAGGTTCGCGCAGGAAATACTGGCCGCGGCCGTCATAGCCGAGCCGTCGTGTCTTCAATACGCCGGGCAGTCCGATTCGTGCCGCAGCGGCTTGTAGATCTTTAAGCGAATCGACGGCGGCGAATTGCGGAGTGGGAATGCGCAGCTTGCGAAACAGGGTTTTTTCGTCGAGTCGATCCTGCGACGCGCCCAGCGCATCCGGCGGAGGCAGGAACGGTTTCGATGCGGCGATCTCGCGCACCGCGGCGACCGGCACGTTCTCCACATCGAAGGTCACGATGTCCACTTCGGCGGCCAGCTTTTTCAGGCTGGCCGGATCGTCGAACGCGCCCGAGACAATGGGACCCACCTGCGCACCGGGAGCATCGGTGCTCTGATCCAGGAAGACGAAGCGCAATCCGAAGGGATAGCCGGCGAGGGCCAGCATGCGTCCGAGCTGACCTGCACCGATGACGCCGATTTTCATGGATGAGTCGCTGCCGCCTGCGCTGGATCGGGATGCGCGAGTACGTTGTCGGTCTGCTGCGCGCGAAATTTATCCAGCGCCACCAGCACCGGCGGGTACTTGTTGGCGAGGATCGAAGCGGCCAGCAGTGCTGCGTTGGTCGCGCCCGCTGCGCCGATGGCGAGTGTCCCCACCGGGATGCCGGCCGGCATCTGCACGATGGAGAGCAACGAGTCGATGCCGTTCAAGGTGCGCGATTGCACCGGCACGCCGAGCACCGGCAACGAAGTCTTCGCAGCCGTCATGCCGGGCAGATGAGCCGCGCCACCGGCTCCCGCGATGATGACTTCGAGGCCGCGTTCGCGGGCTGTCGCTGCGTATTCGAACAACAGGTCGGGTGTGCGGTGGGCCGAGACGACGCGCGTCTCGAATGCAATGCCGAGGCGCTGCAGGGTGTCGGCTGCCGGTTGCAGCGTCTCCCAGTCAGACTTCGAACCCATGATGATGCCGACGAGTGGTTGCATGGAGGAATTGTAACTGTCATTGGGGCGAGAGTTGGGAGTCTCTCGCAGAGGGCGCAAAACACGCAAAGGTAAGAAAATAAATGACGGACGGAATCCGATCCGTATCCGACCCCCTTTCATTCTTGCCTTGGCGTGCTTTGCGCCCTTTGCGATATATCTTTTCCGGGGGCGCTAACCGCCGCCCTGGTCTTCTTCCGCAGCGGCAAATGCGTCACGCAGTACACGGAACAATTCACGCGCGGCCTGTGGCGGCTCTTCGCGTTCTTTCTCTCGTCGCGCGCGATGGATCAGGGGACCTAAGACGGCGACGTCTGTTGCGACACCGGTTTCCTCGCGCAAGGTCTTGAGCGTCTCCTGGCCTTCGGCGACCAGGCGATCGCGCCACTGTTCGATGCGGCGGAAGCGCAGGGCCTCCACCAGTTCTTTGTCGCGTCTCGCGGCGATGGCGGCGCGTATCGGTTCGGCGTCGACCTTCCGCATCAGTTTGCCGATGTACTGTTTCTGGCGCGACAGGCCGCCATGTGCGGTGATGCGCCGGGCCAGAAGCACGGCATCGCGCAGGATTTCCGGTAGCGGCAGGGCATCGAATTCCCTGTCGGGCAGGCCGATCAGGGCTTCGCCCAGTTCCTGCAGGTCGGTGCTGTCGCGCTTGCGCTGGCTCTTGCTGGGGCCGTCGTACTCGTAGTCGTCAGTCATCCGCAAATCATAGCCGTTTCGCGCACTGGCCGGTTCGTGATCGATGTGCCGTCATCGAAAGGCCTGCAGCGCACGTTCGGTGCGGGCAGCGCGCACCCTGTTAGAATCGACTCATGTCACAGCTCACCCCCGCACCGGCCTCGAGCCAGGTCACCCGCGCTCCGATTTCTCACACCAAAGCCCAGCTGGAAGCGCTGGTCGCCATGGCGCTCGACGCGGCGAAGCAGCTAGGCGCCACCGAATCCGAAGTCGGCGTCAGCGTCGACACGGGGTTGTCGGTCACAGCGCGCTTCGGCGAAGTGGAGACACTCGAATATCAGCGCGATCGCGGCATGGGCGTCACCGTCTATCGGGGCAAGCGCAAAGGCTCGGCGAGTACTTCCGATCTGAGCGAACGCGCGATCCGCGAATCGGTCGCAAAGGCGTTCAGCATCGCGGGTTTTACTGCTGAAGACGAATGCGCCGGCCTGCCGGACCCCGACACCATTGCGCACGACGTTCCTGAACTCGACCTCAATCACCCATGGTCCATCGAACCCGATGCGGCGCGCGATCTCGCGGTCGCCTGCGAAGCTGCGGCGCTTGAGACAGACAAGCGCATCGGCAACTCGGAAGGTGCAACCTTGTCGACGCATCAGGGCCTGCGCGTCTTCGGTAATTCGCTCGGCTTCCTCAATGGCTATGCGAGCACGCTGCATAGCCTGAGTTGCGTGGTGGTGGCGCAGAGCGATGGCGAAATGCAGCGCGATTACTGGTACAGCTCGGTGCGTGATTCGCGCGATCTGGAAGATGGCATTGCCATCGGCAAGCGAGCGGCAGAGCGTGCGCTGCGTAGGTTGAATGCGCGCAAGCTCGCTACGGTCAATGCGCCTGTGCTGTTCGTGCCTGAGTTGGCGCGAGGTCTCATCGGACACTTTCTCGGCGCAGTGCGTGGCGGCAGCCAGTATCGCCGTTCGTCGTTCCTGCTGGATTCCGCGGGCACGCAGGTGTTTCCGGAATGGATGCAGCTCTCCGAACGTCCGCACATTCCGAAGGCGCTGGCCAGTGCACCCTTCGATAGCGAAGGCGTCATCACGCGCGACCGCGAATTAGTGAAGGATGGCGTGCTGACCGGTTACGTGCTCGGAACGTATTCGGCGCGCAAGCTTGGATTGAAAACCACCGGCAACGCTGGCGGCGTGCACAACCTGTTCGTCCGCTCGGGCAACGATGATTTCGCGGCGCTGTTGCGCAAGATGGATCGCGGGCTACTGGTGACGGAACTGATGGGGCAGGGCGTCAACGGCGTGACCGGCGACTATTCGCGCGGCGCGGCTGGTTTCTGGGTGGAGAACGGTGAGCTCGCGTACCCGGTGCACGAGATCACCATCGCGGGGAATCTGAAGGAAATGCTGAAGCAGATCGTTGCGGTGGGCAGCGATATCGATGCGCGCGGCGGGATTCGCACGGGGTCGATACTGCTCGAGACCATGACGATCGCGGGGGAGTAGCGCTGAAGACTCTCTACCTCTCCCGAAACCGGGAGAGGTAAATAAACGAGCGGCGACGTTCGTCTCTTCTACTCCGGCTTCTCGCTCACCAGATCCTTCACCGTCTTTCCCTCCAGGCTCTCCCGCAACGCTTGTTCGGCGCGTTTCGCAGCGGTGACCGCTGGTGCGATGTCGCGGATGCGGCCCAATCGCGGACCGCTGTCGTCCTGGCGCACGGCATTCAGCACATCGGCTAGCAGGATCAAGGCGGGATCGCGGCCGGGCAGCCAGGTGTCGTCGTCGGCGACGATCAGCAATCCCTTGTTCTCCATCGCGGTGACGATCGGCCCCAAGGCTGCGCCGGGCAGATCGAGATGATCGGCGAGGCTATTGATGGTCCAGCGCGCCGGGGTGTCCGGCGGGTTGTCGCAGTAGTCGTTGACGATCAGGTACATCACCGACAGCGCCACGCGTTCACGCAGGCTGGAGTTGAGTTGGATCTCGGTGCGGCCAGGACGCAGGTATTGCGGATTCTGCACATAGAAGGCGAGCTGTACGCCCAGCAGCAGCACCAGCCAGGACAAGTGCAGCCAGATCAGCGCCACGATGACGATGGCGAATCCCGCGTAAACCACCATCGTATTCGTTGACCCCGCAACGAACGATGTGAACACCACGCCCGAGGCAGCCCACGCGATGCCGGCTGCGACACCGCCGATGAGCGCCGCGCGAAACTGTACCTTGGTGTTGGGAATGAACTGGTACAGGAAGGTGAACACGCCGATGACCATGACATAGGGCATGAGCCGGCCCAGCATCAGCAGCATGGTGCCGAACGGCTCGTAGCCCGACGCGAAGCGCACCACCGAACTTTCCCGCAGCGTCGCCATCAGTCCGAGCGCCGCGACGATCACGATGGGCCCGATCACCATCACGCTCAGGTACTCGCTGAAGCGCCTGCCCAGGCTGCGTGGCTGTTCGACGCGCCAGACGTAATTGCAGCTCTCTTCCACCTTCTGCACCATCGACAGCACGTTGTAGAGCAGGAAGATCAGCGCCGTGGAGCCGAGCACGCCGCTGCGGATGTTGTCGACGAACTGCATGATCTGCGACGTCAGGTCGTAGGCCTTGTCGCCGAGCGGCTGGAGAAAGTTATACAGGAACGGTTCGAGATCGCGGTGATACCCGAGCCCCTTGAGCACCGAGAACGACAGTGCGATCAGCGGCACGATGGACAGCAACGTGGTGTACACGAGGCTCATGGCGCGCAACGTGAGATCCCCACGGAACACGTCGCGTGCCAGGGCATAGGGATAGCGCAGCACGCGTGTGACCAGCCACAGCGGCTTGCCGATCAGCGAGTCGGGTGGCTCGAACAGCCAGCATTCGATGCGCGAATGGATCGAAGAGAGCATGAATCAGCGTGACACGAGCGCGATCACGCAGCAAGAAGCGCTGTCCGTCATGCCGGTCCGATCGTGAAATAGAAGGTTGCGCCTTTGCCCGGCGCCGCGTCGGCCCACACGCGGCCGCCATGCATGGCGCAGATGCGCTGGACCGTGACCAATCCGATGCCCGTGCCGGCGAACTGCGCCTCGGGATGCAAGCGTTGAAATGGACCGAACAGCTTGCCGGCATAGGCCATGTCGAAACCAACGCCGTCGTCGCGCACGAAATACACGGTCTCGCCGTCGCGTTGTTCGCTGCCGACTGTGACCTGTGCCTGCGGTCGCGGCGAGGAATATTTCCACGCGTTGTCGAGCAGGTTGTCGATCGCGATACGCAGCATGCGCGGATCGCCGTGAACCATCATGTTCGGCGCCACGTGCAGGGTCACGTCGCGCGTGGGGTAGCGGTCTCGCACGATGATTGCCGACTCGAGGAACAGCTCGCTCAGGCTGACTTCGCGTTTGTTCAGTTCGGTGCGGCTCACGCGTGACAGGCTGAGCAGATCTTCGATCAATCCCGACATGCGGACGCTGGCGTCATGGATGCGTCGCAGGTAGTGGCGTGACTTGTCGTCGAGTTCGGCGGGCGCGGTCTCCAGCAGTATCTGGCTGAATCCCGACATGCTTCGCAGCGGCGCGCGCAGATCGTGGGACACGGCGTACGCGAACGCCTCGAGTTCGCGATTGGCCGCTTCGAGTTGGCGCGTACGTTCGGTGACGCGCTGTTCGAGAGCGGCATTGATGCGGGTGACTTCGTTGCGCGATTCGAGCAACGCGGCCAGCACGGCAACATTGCGACGCTGTAGCGACAACAGCAGGACATACACCAGCAGCGCCGAGCCGATGACGAACAGCCAGCCCTTGGCCGTCTGCAACGCGAGCGTCGTCTGCACATCGACACCGAACCATTGCAGCAGGCGATCGCTGATGAAGATCCACACCATGCCGAACGCCAGGTAGGTCAGTGCGATGCGACCCACGAGGCGGCGCGGCAGGACGGAGCGGGCCTCGTCCGCTGCCGTGCTTGCCGTGATTTCTGCGGGTGGTGTTTCCAATGCCGGCATGGCGTCAGGCAGTCAGTCGGCGCAAGGCTTCAGCATACTTGTCCGCAGTCTTCGCGATGATGTCGGCTGGCAATCGCGGCGCCGGTGCGCGTTTGTTCCAGTCCAGCGTTTCCAGGTAATCGCGCACGAACTGTTTGTCGAAGCTCGGCGGACTGATGCCCGGCCGCCAGGTATCGACGGGCCAGAAGCGCGACGAGTCGGGCGTGAGCGCTTCGTCGATGAGCGTCAGGCGATCGTTCGCGTCCAGGCCGAACTCGAACTTGGTATCGGCGATGATGATGCCGCGCGTGAGTGCATATTCCGCGGCGTGATTGAACAGTGCCAGCGAGGCTGCGCGTACTTGTTGGGCGAGGTCGCGACCGATGGTGGCGACGACGCCATCGAAGCCGATGCTTTCGTCATGCGAGCCCGCGGGCGCCTTGGTCGACGGCGTGAAGATGGGTTCGGGCAACCGATCTGCCTGGCGCAGGCCTGCCGGCAGGCGGATTTCGCTGACCATGCCGGTCTGCTGATAGTCTTTCCAGCCCGAACCGATCAGGTAGCCGCGCACCACCGCTTCGATCGGCAGCGCGCGCAATTTGCGGACGATCATGCTGCGATCGGCAATGGCCGCACGCTCTTCTGGCTGCGGCACCGCTCGTTCCAGCGGGAAGGTCGTGAGATGATTCGGCACCAGCGACTGCGTGCGATCGAACCAGAACCGCGAAATGCGCGTGAGCACGCTGCCTTTGCCGGGAATCGGATCGGGCAGCACCACGTCGAAGGCGCTCAACCGGTCCGTGGTCACGATCAGCAGGTGGTCATCGTCGACCGCGTAGATGTCGCGGACCTTGCCCTGGTGCAGGCGCGTGAGCGTCGTGAGCTTCGATTCGAGCAGCGGCGGTGAAGACGGATTGGACATGAAATATTCTCGAGCCTGTTTCGCGACCTGGGGATTCGTTCATGAATGTCGACCGGCGCCAATGATGCAGCAACCCCCGGAATCGCGCAGCATGATCGGCTTGCGCGGCGCAACGGCGCGCATGGCGCAATGATCTGGCAGGGCAAAGCATTCGGGGCGCTGCTCGGCGTATCCGTCGCAGGTCCGGTGGGCGCATTGTTCGGCGCTGCGCTCGGACACATGCTCGACCTGCAGGCTGAGACCCGCCTGCAGCCCGGCAAGTCGCGACCCGCGGACGCCGCGAGCATCCAGGATGCGTTTTTCCGCGCGACGTTCCAGGTCATGGGACATCTGGCCAAGGCGGATGGAAGGATCTCGGAAGAGGAGATCCGCGCGGCTCGCTCGATGATGAACGAACTGCGATTGGGCGAGCGCGAAGTGAAGTTGGCGATCGAGTTGTACGGCGAGGGCAAGGCGAAGGATTTTCCGCTCGCGGCGACGCTGCAGCGACTCGCGGCGGTATGCGATGAGCGGCCCGACCTGCGTCGCATGTTCGTGCAGATTCAATTGCAGGCGATGCTGTGGGGCGCGAGCGTCAATCCGCCGACGCGCAAAGTGCTGATGCGGGTGTGCGAGGCGCTGGATGTCTCCGGTTACGAACTCGTGCAGATGGAAGCGCTATTGCGCATGCAGAGGTCCGCACGGCAACCCGGCCCGCAGCCCGCTACCTCTCGTGTGGGTGATGCCTATGCAGTGCTTGGTGTGGCTGCCAGTGCGTCTGACGGCGAAGTGACCAAAGCATATCGTCGCCTGATGAGCCAGAATCATCCCGACAAGCTGCACGCGAAGGGCTTGCCCGAGTCGATGATGAAAGTGGCGGAGCAGAAAACGCAGCAGATCCTCGCCGCTTACGAAGTGATCCGGGCGGCTCGCGGCATGCGTTGATGCCGTGTGTGGAATTTTCGAGATTTGAGAGGAGAACGTCATGCAGCCAGCGTGGATAGCGCCATCGATTCTGTCGGCAGACTTCGCGCGCCTGGGCGAAGAAGTGAACGCGGTGATCGCGGCCGGCGGCGACGTCGTGCATTTCGACGTCATGGACAATCACTACGTGCCCAACCTGACCATCGGGCCAGTGGTGTGCGAAGCGCTGCGCAAGTACGGCATCACCGCGCCCATCGATGTGCACCTGATGGTGAAGCCGGTCGATCGCATCATTCCGGATTTCGCGAAGGCCGGCGCGAGCCTGATCAGTTTCCATCCCGAAGCGAGCGAGCACGTCGATCGCACGCTCGGCCTGATTCGCGATCATGGTTGTCGCGCCGGGCTGGTGTTCAATCCCGCGACGCCGCTGGATTGGCTGGATCACGTCATGGACAAGGTGGACATGATCCTGCTGATGTCGGTGAATCCGGGATTCGGGGGTCAGAAGTTCATTCCCGCGGCGTTGCCCAAACTGCGCTTGGCGCGCGCACGCATCGAGGCGAGCGGCCGGGACATTCGTCTTGAAATCGATGGCGGCGTGAATGCCGATAACATCGGTGAGATCGCCAGTGCTGGCGCCGATACGTTCGTGGCGGGCTCGGCAATCTTCGGCGCGAAGGATTATCGCGGCGTCATCGACAAGATGCGGGCGGCGATAGCGAAGGCGAGGGGCGAGGGCGGATAAGCAGCGGCCAACACCGGAGTCGATCGCAGCAGGAGAACGCTCCTGCCGCTCACGACCGCGGCGGTAAGACTAATCCTCGTCCTCGTCGTCGAAGTCGTCGTCATCAT
>JBEVKB010000021.1:0-26002 GCA_040509875.1 Steroidobacteraceae bacterium
CGATATTCCGCCGGTTGAATGTCGGTGAGATCGGCCGACTCGATGCGTACCTCCGAATGCAATGGAAGTGCCACATGCAACGCATCGCGCAGGAGCTTAGGCGCGAGCGCCGGGCGATTGCGGAAGAGTTGCAGCAGGGCTTCATGCATTTGCGAAGGCATGTGAACGGTAGAACGCCGTTGCCTGCACCAAGCAGCCGATAAGCGGGGACTTTTGTCAGAAATGCAGTTGTGGACCGTTGCCGATGGTCGCGTCTGTCGTGCGATGGCGATGGTTGCGCTAGAGACTGCGACGATACTCACTCGGCGAGACGCCGACCACTCGACGGAATGTCGCGGCGAAAGCCGAAGGTGTCTGGTAGCCCACTGCCAATGCGATATCTGTGATGGTCATCGACGGTAATGCAAGAAGTCGGCGCGCCTCGTCGATGCGCAACTGCGTGAGGCGTTCGCGTGGCGTACATCCGGTGGCCACGCGAAATGCCGTGCAGAAATAGAAACGGCTGAGCTTGACCAGGTCGGCCAGCTCCTGCAGTCCGATGTCTTTCTCCAGGTGTTCTTGCATATAGGCAGACACACGCTTCACTTGCCATTGGGCCAGGCCTCGCGACGAACACGCGATGCCCTGCGCCGCTGAAGATTGCGACTCGAGAAGCTGCTGCCGCACCAATTCGATGAGTCGTCCCTTCAAGACTCCGAACGCCGGGCGAGCCGGCTCGGCGTCGTTGCATATCATGCGCATGATGTCGAGCACCTGCGGGTCGCTGACGCGAAGCTCGTCACTGTCGCCGACTTCATTGCTGTCAACGGCGTCGTCACGTCTCCCTGCACTGCCGATTCCGTTCATGGCGATGGCTCAATTTTTAGACCGTGGCGTGAGTTGCTGTCGCGGGCCGTTGTAGTGTCATCGTCCAATCGAGCGTGCGAACCGGTTGGCCGCGCTGTGCCGTAGATGCCGCGCAAAGGGTTGACTCGACCGTGGCGGCGGATGCAAATTGCCCGCGTCGCGTCGCCGCACGGACAGCAGTTGCCTCCCGCATGAATTTCGTCGCTCGTCAGTTGCCCGGTCTCATCGCCACCGAGCTGTCCGTCACGCCGGATGCGACGAGCGTTGATCGCCCGTGGGCAGGCGTCACGGTTCAACTGCACGAGTGGCGAACTGCCGGGTCGATCGTTTCTCCGGTCGTCGATCACGACATCCTGGCGATGCGTTACAGCGGCAGCGCTTGTTTGAATCAACGCCGCGCCGGCAGGACGCATCGAGCGTTCGTGGTTCCCGGCAACATCGGCGTGCACCCGCGGGGATTCGAGTCTCGCTGGGGTTGGGATCGTCCCGGGGCCATCGTACTGACGCGCATACCGCAGCACCTGCTCATCGAAGCCACCGATGCCACCTTGCGACGGGACGCCGTACAGGTTGAGCTGAAAAACTGCTTCGGCGCACGCGATCCATTTGTCGAAGCCATCATGCATCTGTTCGCCCACGAGATTCAGCAGCCGATCCATCCCGTGCAACCGTTGATCGCGGAGTCGTTGTCGTGTGCGCTGGCCGGTCACCTCGTGCAACGCTTCAACGTCGTCAAGGCGCCGCATCACTCCGATCCTGCCGGCCTTGCGCCGAACGCAATGGCGCGGGTGTTGGATTTCATGAACTCGTACCATGACGGATCCGTCACTCTCGGCCAGCTTGCGCAGATTGCGGGCGTGAGCCGCTTCCACTTCGCACGGATGTTTCGCCGGAGCACCGGCGAGACGCCGATGGTTTACTTCGAGCGCAACCGGATTTCGCGCGCCCAAGCGCTGATCCGGTCCCGGCGCTTGTCTATTGCCGAGATTGCCGCCGAACTCGGCTATGCCGACCAGGCGCATTTCACACGGCGCTTCCGACGTGCCGTGGGCTGCACACCCGCTGTGTTCGCTCGACATCACGCTGCGCGGGATTCCGCCAAACTCCATGGCCATTCCCCTTAATGCGATCTGCCGGAAGGCTATACAGTGGCGATGCCCGGGGTATTGAAGATAGTTGCGGCTTGGTGGGGAAGGATTGCGCCGGTCTAGGTATTAGCCGCCAGGTTTGGTTCGCGTTCGATCTCGCTTTCACATCGACAAGCCCGACCGAGCTGTCATGCGACAGCGCCGAACAACGATCCGGCGGCGGTGGTGACGCCCATCGCGAGTGCGCCCCAAAACGTCACGCGCCATGCGCCGGTCGAGAGGCGAGCGCCGCCGATGTTCGCGGCAAGTGCGCCCAGGACTGCCAACAGCCCTACCGAAATCGCCGATACCGCCCACGCCAGGATGGATTCCGGCGCCAACGCCGCAACGATCAGCGGAAATATCGCACCGACGGCGAAGCTCATCGCCGATGCAAGCGCTGCCTGCACGGGACGTGCGGCAAGCATCTCGGCAAGACCCAACTCATCGCGTGCGTGCGCACCGAGGGCATCGTGCGCCATGAGCTGGTCGGCCACTTGCTGCGCAAGTTCAGGAGTCAACCCGCGGCCGGCGTAGATACCAGCCAGTTCGCGCCGTTCGGCTGCATAGTCGGACGCAAGCTCTTTACGCTCGCGATCCAGGTCGGCGCGTTCGGTGTCGGCTTGGGAACTCACCGAAACATATTCACCCGCGGCCATGGATGCTGCGCCGGCCATCAGTCCGGCGACTCCCGCGGTAATAACGCCATGAGCATCGGTGCCTGCCGCGGCGACACCCAAAATCAGGCTGGCGGTTGAAATCAATCCGTCGTTTGCTCCGAGCACTCCCGCTCGCAGCCAGCCGATGCGATGCGCTCGGTGTCGTTCGATATGTCGTCGCACGCGGATACCCCGGAATGTGGTCGTCGTCGGCAATTTATAGCGCAATCGCGGCGACCGGAGGCGGCGCGAAATATTTTTCGCTGGCCGCGATTGATCCGGCAGGCTGCGGCGTCCAACCATCCTATGGACATGAAAACCTGCCGGACACCGGCTCTCAAAATCGTTCTCGTGGCATGGATGGCCGTCATTACGACCTGCGCCAGCGCGGCGCCTGCCGCGGACTCGCTCGACTTGGCTCGATATCGCGGCAAGGTGGTGCTGGTGGACTTCTGGGCCTCGTGGTGCACGCCGTGCCGGCACTCGTTTCCCTGGTTGAACGACATGCAGGCGAAATACGCCAAGCAGGGCCTGGTCGTCATCGGCGTGAACGTGGATCGCGAACACGCGGACGCGGAACGCTTCCTGCACGAAGTGCCGGCACGATTTCCCATCGTCTACGACCCGGCCGGGACATTGGCTACGACCTACGATGTGCCGGGCATGCCGACTTCTTTTGTCTTCGGCCCTGACGGCAAGCTGCTCGGTACGCACATCGGGTTCAAGCAGAGTTCACGCGATGAGCGGGAGGCCGAACTGCAGAAACTGTTGCTCACCGTCTCCCGATCCAATTGATCGCATCCGTTGCAAGAGAGAACCAAGTCATGAAAGCAATACTGTCGATCGCAACCTTCCTGGTCGTGTCGGGCTGTTCGTCTCTCGGCGTACAACCCTGGGAACGGGACGTGCTGGCGAGGCCGGAAATGTCCCTCGACGCGAACGCGCTGGATGCCGCGATCGACGACCATATCTATTTCAGCAAGGAAGCATCGAGCGGCGGGCGCGGCTTCGGCGGCGGTGGCTGCGGTTGCAATTGACGGACGACGATCATGAAAGACAAGCCGAACCTGAACGCGGCGATCGCTGCCGCAACATGCGCGCTCCTGGGCACTTCTGCCGCTGCCGATGCAGCGACGGAGAAGGAGCGCTGGTCGTTCGATTCGAGCCTGTTGTACTACGGGGAGAGCGATAGTCGCGTGCAGGACATCAGCGCTGCCATCCTGGCCCAGCGCGACTTCGACGACGAGCGCAAGCTGTCGCTGAATCTCACGGCGGACACTCTCACCGGCGCATCGGCCAGCGGTGCGACCGAGCTGAACCGTCCGCAGACATTCACGAGCCCTTCGGGCAAAGCAATCTACAACACGCCCGCAGGCGCGGTGCCGCTCGACGATACCTTCAAGGACACGCGCTTTGCATTGAGCGGCAGCTGGACCCAGCCGCTGGCGCGCCTCTACACGTTCTCGGGCGGACTCGGATTTTCAACCGAGTACGATTACACGCACCTCGGCGCCAATACCTCTCTCGCGCGCGACTTCAACAAGCGCAACACGACGCTGAGTATCGGCGTTGCCTATTCGCAGGACGATATCAAGCCGGTGGGCGGCGCGCCGATTCCGTTTGCGCAGATGCAGGATGTGGGCAACCTCACCAACAAACGCGGCGACGACAGCAAGGACGTGCTCGACCTGTTGTTCGGCGTCACCCAAGTCCTGGGGCGCAATACAGTCCTGCGCGTGAACTACTCCTACAGCGATTCGAGCGGCTATCTGAACGATCCATACAAGCTGCTCAGCGTGGTGGATCCGGTGACGGGCGATACCGTTGCGCGGGTCGCCGCAGGCGGCCAGGGCCCGAATGGAGTCTATCGATACGAGAGCCGCCCGGACTCGCGCACCAAGCAGGGAATCTATGCCGAGCTCAAACATGCATTCGGCGCGCCGGTGATGCAGTTGTCGTATCGATTCATGACGGACGACTGGGGCATCGATTCGAACACGCTGGAGGCGAAGCTGCGTTGGCCGCTCGGCGCGGATAACTTCATCGAACCGCAGCTGCGCTACTACACGCAGAGCGAAGCCGACTTCTATCGTTCCAGCCTGGTGGCAGGGCAGGCGCTGCCCGAGTATGCATCGGCGGATTTCCGGCTGGGCAACTTCGATGCGGTGACTGTGGGAATGAAGTTCGGGCATCGCACCGAAGCGGGCAACGAATGGAGCACCCGGCTCGAGTATTACCAGCAGAGCGGCGACGTGCCACGCGACCAGGTCATCGGCAACCAGGCGAATCGCGAGCAGTATCCGGATCTCAGCGCCGTCATCGTACAGTTCGGCTATCGTTTCGGACTCTGACGCTGCAATGATCGGCTCGGCCGAGATTTCACTGGTCCGTGCCGAATCCCATTGGACCGGTCGTTTCGTTGCGATGGCGTGCCCGTGCGAGGTGCTGATCGAAGACTGCGCGGAAGATCTCGCTCGCGCCGTTCTCGATGCAGCCGCCGAACATGCCTGGCGAATCGAGCGCAAGTTCAGTCGCTATCGCACGGACAACATCGTGCATCGGATCAACACGAGCAACGGCCGGGCGACGCTCGTCGATGCTGAAACAGCCAGGCTGCTGGATTTTGCGGCGACGCTCACGAAACTTTCGGACGGAGGGTTCGACATCACCTCCGGTGTACTGCGCAAAGCCTGGACGTTCGACGGTGGCAATCGCGTGCCGACCCAGGCACAGATTGATGCATTGTTGCGAGATGTCGGTTGGCACAAGGCGCTGTGGGACAGGACGACCATGCAACTGCGCCTGCAGCCGGGAATGCAGATCGACTTCGGCGGGATCGGCAAGGAATACGCCGTGGACGCCGCCGCCAGGATTGCTGACGCCGTCGCGCCGGGCCTGAGCTGTCTCATCAACTTAGGTGGAGACATTGCGGTGGTCAATGCCCGACGCGATGGAGAGTCTTGGAATATCGGCATCGAAAGTGTCGATCGACCAGGCGTCGCTGCGCGAACCGTTCAACTTGCGCGAGGCGCGTTGGCTACGAGTGGCGATTCGCGTCGCTTCGTGCTCCACCGAGGATGCAGATACTCCCACATCCTGGATGCACGCACTGGCTGGCCGGTAAACGAAGCGCCCAGATCCATCACTGTTGGCGCGGCAACCTGCACGCAGGCGGGGACACTTACCACGCTCGCAATGCTTGCTGGTGTAAGGGCGCAGGAGTTGCTCGAAGCAGGCGGATCGACGTACTGGCTGCAATAGATTCCCTGGCCTTCCGGGCGGCGATCGCACCATTCGCCTTGTCGTCGCCGAGAATTCGACACAGCGGCGCGCGGTAGAGCAGGTAACAAGGATCTGGCATGCTCGCTCGCTGCAATGAACGACGACGCCGACATCACCCGCACTAACGCCAGGGGATCCGTTCCCGAGGTCTTTGCCACTTTCCTGAAACTCGGCCTGACCTCGTTCGGTGGCCCGATCGCACACCTGGGCCACTTCCATCGCGAGATCATCGGGCGTCGGCGTTGGCTCGACGAGTCGCAATACGCTCAACTCGTGGCGCTGTGCCAGTTCCTGCCGGGGCCCGCGAGCAGTCAGCTCGGTTTTGCGATCGGGCTGATTCGGGGCGGATGGGCAGGGGCGCTCGCCGCATTCATTGCATTCACGCTGCCCTCGGCGGCGATGCTCCTGCTTTTTGCCCGAATGCTGCCGCAGTTACAGCAGGCGAGCGGTCGAGCGGCGATTCATGGGCTCAAACTCCTCGCCGTCGCTGTCGTCGCCCAAGGACTGCTCGCGATGATCCGCTCACTCACGCCGGATACAGCACGCCGACTCATCGCTGCGGCCTCGGCAGTTGCTGTATTGGCCAGTGGAACGGCTCTCATGCAACTGGCCGTAGTGGCAGCCGGAGCGTCGATCGGCATGCATGTCTGTCGTCACGTGCATAAACCCAGCGGCGCGGTGTTCGACATCAGGTATGGAACGCGAACAGGCGCTCTGCTGATTTCGATATTTGGCGTCCTGCTGCTGGCCGCGTTCGCTTTGCAATCGAGCGCCATGCCGCTGGTTGCAGTCGCATCGGGATTGTACAGAGCTGGCGCCTTGGTATTCGGCGGCGGCCATGTGGTGTTGCCGCTGTTGGAGCAAACAGTCGTTGCTCCGGGGTGGGTCAGTGCGGACGATTTCCTGGCGGGCTATGGTGCTGCGCAGGCAGTTCCCGGTCCGATGTTTACGCTTGCCGCATTTCTCGGCGCGCGTCTCGATGGAACGAGCGGCGGCACGCTTGGCGCATCGGTGAGCCTGCTCGCCATCTTCCTGCCCGGATTTTTGATCGTGGCGGGCGCAGTGCCGTATTGGCGAATGATTGCAAGCCAGGCGCGAGCCGTGAGTGCGCTCGCTGGAATCAATGCAGCTGTCGTCGGACTGCTTGCAGCTGCCTTTTACGACCCTGTGTGGACGAGTGCGATACATTCGCCGGCAGACTTCGCCATCGCGCTGGTCGCATTTGTCTCATTGGCGGCCGCAGGCATGCCTGTCGCTGTGGTCCTCGTCGGTTGCGTTCTCGCGTCGCTGGGACGCGCATGGCTGGCGGGCTGAAGACAAGTCCCTTAGGGGTTACGCAGACTTACCGATGGAGTATGGGCCGCAATAACGGAAGACTCGGTTCTCCCTGGGGCATGCCATATGCCCTGGATCCCTGTGCGCAGCGAGAGCCCCCGATGACCGAAGCGAAGGATATGGAAGCAATGCTCGACTCGATCGGTTCGAGCGAGCCGCACGAAGTGGGCTATATTCCTGTCGCAGTGTCTGCACGGCATGTGCACCTGTCCCGCGCCACGATCGATCGTGTGTTCGGCAAAGGCTACGAACTGCGCACGCGCAGTCCCCTGGCGCAGCACGGCCAGTTTTCCGCTGAAGAAAAGGTCTCGTTGATTGGACCCGGCGGCAGGATGGACGGCGTACGGCTGATCGGCCCACCGCGGGAGCATGACCAGGTCGAGATATCCCGCAGCGATGCGATACGGCTCGGTGTCGATGCTCCGATCCGGCAGTCCGGCGACCTCGAACACACTCCCCGCATTACCGTGCAGGGACCGCGCGGCAGCAGTGCGATCGATGGAGTGATCTGCGCACTCCGGCACATTCACTGTAACGAACAGGAGGCTGCACGGTTGGGAGTGGTCGATGGGCAGATAGTGCGAGTCAAATTGGCCGGACACGCCAGGGACGTTACCTTCGGCGACGTGGTCGTACGGGTGGCGCCGCCGTTCTCTTTGCAGTTGCACCTGGATACCGACGAAGCCAACGCGGCGGGCGTGGTTTCCGGTGACTACGGAACGCTGCTGCTATCCCAGTCCTGACTTCGGCGGCGGTGGCGCCCATATCGAGAGTGTGCTGCGGCAGTGACAGTTATGAATGAAGCTACGATCTATACCTGCCCGATGCATCCGGACGTGCAGCGCCCGGCGCCGGGTTCCTGTCCGAAATGCGGGATGGCGCTCGAACTTAGGATGCCTTCCATCGAGGCAGACGACAGCGAACTGCGCGTCGTGCGCAGGAAGCTCGTCATCGCCATCGCGTTTTCGCTGCCGCTGGTGATCCTCGCGATGGCGCCTCACTGGTTGCAGTTGGGCATCGGACACGAGTCGGCACGCCTGCTGCAATTCGTGCAATTGATTCTGAGCGCTCCTGTCGTCGGTTGGAGTGCGCTCGATTACTACCGCCGGGGATGGCTCGGTGTAGTGCATCGGACAGCGAACATGTACACGCTGATCGGCCTGGGCGTGATCGTCGCATTCGCTTTCAGCCTGGCGGCCACATTCATCCCCGGCGTCTTTCCGCTGGAGATGCACGATGCGCATGGAACGGTCGGTGTCTATTTCGAGACCGCAGCGGTCATCGTCACTCTCGTGCTGCTTGGAGAATGGCTGGAGCTGCGTGCCCGGGGAAGCACGGCTGCTGCGATTCGCCAGCTTCTGGAGCTTGCGCCTAAGAGTGCACACCGCATCGCCGCCGACGGCAGCGAAGCGGATGTTCCGATTGCGCATGTGCAGGTGGGCGACCGACTCCGCGTGCGGCCTGGCGAGAAGATTCCGGTGGACGGACGCATCGTCGACGGGCGTTCAGTGGTCGATGAATCGATGCTCACCGGCGAGCCCATGCCGGTGGAGAAATCCATCGACGATAGGATCGTCGGCGCAACACTCAACCAGACGGGTACGCTGGTGGTCGAGGCGGAGCGCATCGGCGCCGATAGCGTGCTGGCGCAGATTGTCGGCTTGGTTGCCCAGGCGCAGCGTTCGCGTGCGCCACTGCAGAAGCTCGCAGATCGAATAGCATCCTGGTTCGTGCCTGTAGTCGTGCTGATTTCGGTGCTGACTTTCCTTGCCTGGTGGTCAATGGGCCCCAGTCCGTCCCTCGCTTATGCAGTGGTCAATGCAGTGGCAGTGTTGATCATCGCGTGTCCGTGCGCACTCGGACTCGCCACGCCGATTTCGATCATGGTGGCGAGCGGTCGGGGGGCGCAGCTCGGCGTCCTGTTTCGCGATGCGCGGGCCATCGAAAGCATGAGCGGCGTGGATACGCTGGTCCTGGACAAAACCGGCACTCTCACTGTCGGCAAGCCCAAGTTCGATCGCGTGCTGGCAGCGTCGGGTTTTTCGGAATCGCAGGTTTTGATATGGGCGGCCGGATTGGATCGGGCGAGCGAACATCCTGTCGCGCGCGCTGTGGTTGCCGCCGCGGCGGAACGCAAGCTCGAACCGGCAGTCATCGCGGATTTTCAATCGGTCACGGGCCAAGGTGTCCGCGGTCGCGATGGAACCCACTTGCTCGCGTTAGGCAATGAAATGCTCATGCAAAGTACCGGCGCCGTCGTGGACCCGCTGCGACGTCAGGTCGATGAACTCAGGCAGGAAGGCCAGACCGTCGTGTTCCTGAGTGTCGACGGTGTATTTGCAGGAGCCGTCTCGGTAGGCGATGCGATCAAAGACAGCACTCCTGCTGCGCTCGCCGCACTCAGGCGCGATGGATTGAGATTGATCATGCTGACCGGAGACCACGAAGCAACGGCGCGCTCGGTGGCGACGCGGCTTGCCATCGATGAAGTCATCGCCGGAGTCCGACCGACCGATAAAGCAGGCGTCATCGAACGCCTGCAAGGGCAGGGGCATCGTGTCGCGATGGCTGGCGACGGCATCAATGACGCACCGGCATTGGCCCTCGCGGATGTCGGAATCGCGATGGGAACGGGCACCGACATTGCCATGGACAGCGCGCAGGTCACTCTCGTCAAAGGCGATCTTCGTGGCATCGTGCGCGCACGTGAGCTGAGCCGCTCGACAGTTCGCAACATTCGCCAGAACCTGTGGTTCGCCTTCGGCTACAACGCCATCGGCATTCCGCTGGCCGCGGGCGTGCTCTATCCGTTCACCGGTTGGCTACTCAGTCCGATGCTGGCGGCACTGGCCATGAGCCTGTCGTCAGTTTCCGTGATAGCGAATGCGTTGCGGCTGCGCTCGGCAGTATCCGATTAGACGGGCTGAAGAGGTTGGGCGGCAGAGACACCAACCGTCGCGATCATTCCTTCTCGGGCGGCTGATAGTTGTGCATGCCATCGGGGCGCGGATTGATCGCCAAGCGCGTTGCCATTCCCTGACCGCCCCAACTCGCGCGATGCCAACGTCCCTGCGGCGCATAAACGACGTCACCCTGATCGGCCGTGAAGAACGGCACGCCCTCGATGAGATAATCTATCTTGCCTTCGAGAACGAACCAGAACTCCGAGTAGCCGACGTGGAAGTGTCCTAAGTTGGTGGCCGGAGGCGGTGGCTGCCCTGGTCCGCGAATGATGTTGGCGAAGGTCATGTCGTCCTTCACGAAAGGACCGCCGCGGCCGTTCGCTGCAACGACATCTTTGCTGAAGTCTAGGTACGGCTTGTTGACCTCGTCGTAGCTGCCGCTGCCGGTGTAGCTCACCTTGAGATACTTTTTCCCCGCTGCCGGCGCCGGTGTTTCGTCGAGCGGGTAGAGCGGGACGGCTTGCGCCGCTGTGACTTCGAAGCGTAAAGACGGTTCCGTTCCGACCGTCTCCATGCTGTAGGGAGTGCGATAGGGCACTTGCACGAGAAAGCCGCGGCTGGCGACGAATGGCGGTTGCCCATCGATCGATACTCGCAGCTGCCCGGACTGCACTATCCAGAAGATCCGATCGTCGGCGAAGAACCGCGTCCTGGTCTTCTCGCCGGGCGCCATCGAGATGTAGCGCGCCACGAAGTCGCGATCGCTGACGATGTCTTCCTGCCAGCTGCGCTGTCCGGAATGTTTCGCGAGAACCTCGGATAGTTTCCAGTGCGGCTTCTGCGGAGCGATCCACGGTGTTTGCTCAACCGGCTGCGCCGACCAGGCAACTATGGGCTTCGGACGCGGAGGCGGCGTTGCCTGCGCATGTGCAGTGCCGGCTTGCATCGATACTCCACAGAGAGCGAATACCAACGGCACGAGCACCCAACGACGGAATGTTTTCATCAAGTTTCTTCCTGCGTAATTGTCCGCTGCAGCGCTGTCGATGCGCGGGCATTGTCTCGTATCGTTACTCGTTTCAGCGTGCGGCCGTCGAGTCGGTCGTGGCAGTAGAGAAATTCTGCGCGAGATATTTCTCGATGATCTCGATCTCGTCAGGCGTCACCTCGGCGCCGCGGTCGGCCATCAGTCCGACGATGTTCGCCCATTCCTGCGGAGTCTTGCGCTTGGCAGTGATCATGTAGATGTCGTGGCAGTTGATACAACTGCGCTGGATCAGATCGAGGCCTGGTCCCGGCGGGGGAGCGTCGGGACCGGCCTCTGCCACCGGCGACGCCATCGCGAGGACCGATAATCCTGCAGTGACGATCGCCCATGTTTTCGGAGCGGACATATGGCCTGATCCTTCAGGGGAGTGAGAATGCAGTGACGGTATCGCTGTCGACGGGTGCGCCGGTGAAACCGCCGGTGATCACCGCCGCGACGAATTGTTTGCCGCCCTTGCCGCGATACGTGATCGGTGTCCCGTAGATCGAGGCCGGCAGCTTGAAGGTCCACAGCTCAGCTCCGGTTCTGCTGTCGAAGGCGCGAATGCGGCTGTCGTCGGTCGCTCCGATGAAAGTCAATCCGCTCGCAGTAACGATGGGGCCGCCGGCACTGACTCGGCCAGTGTTTCGCACGGCCTCGGGCAAGTTGTCGCTCACGCCCAGTGTCGAGCGCCACGCTATTTTCCCGGTGTTTACATCGACGGCGTACAGGCTGCCCCACGGCGGTTGCTGACAGGGCAGGCGCGCCTCCTGGTTCCAGAAATACACGTAGCCATCCTTCAATCCCCATGAGCCATCGGGTCGCTTGGCAAGCTGCTGCGGACTGGCCAGGTCATTGGTGTTCACGATGAAATAACCGAGCTGCGGGTCGAAGGCGCCGCCGCCCCAGTCGATGCCGCCGAGGCTGCCGGGAAAACTGGCGACGGCGGCGTCGCCGCGCAACGGCTGAAAGAACGAACTCTCGACGATGTTCTTGTCCTTGATCAATTGCTCGCAGAAGGCGCGATGTTCGGGTGTGAGGTTGGCAAGATCGGACATCTTGAATTCGGTGCGCGCCAGCGGCGGCGGTGTGACAGGCATCGGCTGTGTGGGCCAGGGCGATTCGTCGGGTATGTCCGTGTCCATCGGCACCGGCACTTCCTTGACTTCGTAGAGCGGTTTGCCGGTGACGCGATCGAGCAGGAACAGCATCGCCGTCTTGTTCATGATCGCGATGGCGGGAACGGTCCGGCCATCCTTCTTCACATCGACGAGCGTTGCGGCGGGCAGATCGAGATCCCAGATATCGTGATGCACCGTCTGGAAATGCCAGAGATATTTACCAGTCGCCGCTTCGACTGCGACGATGGAGTCGCTGAACAGGTTGGCGCCCTTGCGATCGCCGCCCCAGCGATCGAAAGTGGGCGCGCCCACCGGCAAATACACGATGCCGCGCGCTTCATCCAGAACCAATGACGTCCACACGTTCACGCCGGAACGATTCTTCCAGCTGTCGCCTTCCCAACTCTCGTGGCCGACTTCGCCCGGACGCGGCACCGTATGAAATGTCCACACGAGTTGCCCGGTACGCGCATCCCATGCACGCACATCGCCTGCAGCGCCAAGCGTTGGCATCTCCTGCACGCGCGAACCGGTGATAACTAGATTTTTATAGGTGAGCGGCGGTGAACTCATGCCGAGCGGCGCGCGCGGAAAGCCGTTCATGACTTCCTCTGTTTTCATGTCGAGCACGCCACCCTGGCCGAAACCGTTAATGGGCTTACCGGTTGCCGCAGACAAGCCGATCAGCTTGCCGCTGCGTGTGCCGAAGAAAATAGCAGGCGGCGCATCGGCCATGCCCGGCCAGTACTCCACGCCGCGAGTTGCAGGCTGATCGTGATTGGGCAGTTCGTAAACCCACAGCTCGCGACCGTTGTCGGAATCGAGGGCGACCACGCGTCCGTAGGGCGTCGATATGAACATGCGGCCGTCGACGACGAGCGGTGTTGCCTCCGATGCGGAGAGGCGGCCGGTGCGCACGGGCGGCCCATCGCCTGTATCGCTGACCGCCGTGTTGGTCGCGCCAGCGGGCCGCATGTGATAGGTCCATGCCGACTGTAGGTTCGCAACGTTTGCGGGTGTTATCTGCTTGAGAGGTGAGAAGCGCGTGCCGCCACCGTCGTGGTGATAAGTGGGCCATTCGGCGGATGAAGGCACGCTCGAACAGGCTGCTATCGAGAGCGCGACCGCCGCGATGACGATTGGCTTCTTCAATGCAATGGCGGCACGCTCGAACACGGACTTCCCCCTGGCCGCCCTCTGTGTGGCGGCGTTGTTGTCCTAACCATATCGGATATCGTATATGATATGGAAGCCAGATCAAAGCTCGAACAATCGGCCGTTCCCGCGTCGTCCGGTGTTTCTGCTGGCGTTTCAGTGTTGGCGCTAGCCGGCATCGAGACGTCACAGCTAGGCTGAGGCGCTCGCAATCGACGACGTTGGGTGACTGGATAGCGATCGGAGATAGAAGAAACGTGGACATCTCAACTGAGAAAGAGAACGCGAACCTGCCGCTGGCGGGCATCCGCGTACTGGACGTCTCGCAGGTCATGGCGGGTCCATTCTGCTGCATGCTACTGGGCGACATGGGCGCCGATGTCATCAAGATCGAGCCACCGAAGATCGGCGATTCGACGCGGCATTCGATGGGTTTCCGGTTGAAGGGTGCGGACAGTCCGGGCTTCCTCGCGTTGAATCGCAACAAGCGCAGCATCGCGCTGGATCTCAAGGTGCCTGCCGATCGCGAAGTGCTGTACGCGTTGGTGAAGACTGCGGATGTGTTGGTGGAGAATGCGCGGCCCGGCGTAGCCGATCGACTCGGCATGGGTTACGAGACGCTGGCCGCAATCAATCCGCGGCTGGTTTACGCGAGTATTTCCGGCTTCGGTCACACCGGTCCTTGGGCGCAACGCCCGGGATTCGATCTCATTGCTCAAGCAATGTCCGGTGTATTGAGCGCCACCGGGCTTCCCGGCCATGAGCCCGTCAAGAACGGCATTCCGGTTGCGGATCTGGGTGCAGGCCTGTTTGCGACGTATGGCATCCTGAGTGCGCTGCTCGGCCGGGAGCGGTCGGGCCGCGGCCAGTTCATCGATGCTTCGCTGCTGGAGGCGGCACTGGGTTTGTCGGTGTGGGAGACCACGGAGTTGTGGGGCACCGGCAAATCGCCGCAACCCATCGGCACCGCGAATCGCATGTCCGCGCCTTATCAAGCCGTGCAGGGATCCGACGGCTACTTCGTCATCGGCGCGGCAAACCAGAAGCTATGGCTCACCTTTCTCGATGTCGTGGGTCGGCCGGAGCTGAATGCCGACGCGCGCTTCGCCACCAACGCCTTGCGAGTGGTCAATCGACTCGAACTGATCGACATGCTGAAGCCGACGTTCGCACAGCGCACGGTTCATGAATGGGTCGAAGCGTTGCTTGCCGCGGGCGTTCCGGCAGGTCCGATATATAACTATGAGCAGGCGTTGGCCAGCGATCATGTGGCTGCGCGCGAGATGGTGTTGAATGTGCCGCACCCGGTGGAAGGTTCGTTTCGTGCGCTGGGATTCCCCATCAAAATGCGCGGCACGCCGCAGCGAGTGCGCCATCCGCCACCTTTGCTCGACCAGCATGGCGCCGAGATTCGTCACGAGCTCACCGAACAGGGACTGCTGCAGTCGGCGCATCAGCAGGCCGTGGCGCCATGAGCGAAGCCAGGCTGATCTACACGAAGGAGGGTGCGGTCGGTCGCATCCTTTTCGACAATCCGCGGCATTACAACGCGCTCACGCACACGATGTGGTGCGACTTGCGCGACGTGTGCAGGCGGATTGCCAACGACCCTGACGTGCGGGTCGTGACGTTTCGCGGCGTGGGCGGAAAGGCGTTCATCTCCGGGACGGACATCAGCGGCTTCGAAGCATTCACTTCGGGGCGCGATGGCATCGCTTATGAACAGCACATCGATGAATGCATGGCGGCCGTGGATGCGTTGCCCGTTCCTACCGTCGCCGTCATCGAGGGCTGGGCGGTAGGCGGCGGCCTCAATATCTTCAGCGCTGCGGATTTTCGTATTGCTACGCCGACGGCGCGCTTTGCGTCACCGCTGGGCCGCACGATAGGCAATTGCCTGTCGATGAGCAGCTGCGCACGCATTGCGGGCGCCATCGGCGTCACGGCTGCCAAACGAATGCTGCTGTTGGGGGAAACCATAACGGCACAGCAGATGCTGGCTGCCGGAGTGTTATATAACATCGTGGAGCCAGCCGAACTCGACGCCGCAGTCGACGCCCTTTGTCAGCTTGCGATTCCCAATGCGCCGCTGACCAGCCGTGCCAGCAAGGAGATGATTCGCCGTTTGACTTACGCGAATCTTCCCAATGTCGATGACCTCATCGAACAGGTCTACGGCAGCGACGACTTCAAGCGAGGCGTGCGGAATTTCCTGGACAAGAACAAGGCCGTCCCCCGATGGAGCGGCACCTGAGGAAGGCTGTCACCAATCCACAGCGATGTATTTCGCTTCGGTGAATTCGCGAACGCCGTGATGCGAGCCTTCGCGGCCCAGTCCGCTCTGCTTCACGCCGCCGAAAGGCGCCGCCGCATCGGACACCAACCCGCGATTCAGCGCGATCATGCCGCTTTCCAGGCGCTCGGAGATCTGCAATCCGGCCTTGAGATCGCTCGTATAGACATAGGCAACCAGCCCGAATTCGGTGTCGTTGGCCAGCGCGATCGCCTCATCCACGGTATCGAAGGGAACGAGCGCCGCCACCGGCCCGAAGATCTCCTGTTTGAGAATTTCCGCGCCCGCGGGAACGTCGATCAACACGGTGGGGGGATAAAAGAATCCCGGGCCAGCCGGGGCTTTTCCGCCCAACAGCAGGCGGGCGCCGCGACTCAATGCGTCGCCGACGAGAAATTCTATCTTCGCCACCGCTGCACGATTGATGAGTGCGCCGCAGCCGGTGTCAGGAGAGCATCCTTCACCCAACTCGACCGCGCCCATCTTCGCCACCAGCTGCTTGGTGAATTCCTCGTAGACGCCTCGTTGGACATAGAATCGGTTGGCGGCAGTGCATGCTTCACCGCCGTTGCGCATCTTCGCGATCATCGCGCCCGCAATTGCGTCGGGGATGTTGGCGTCGTCGAGCACCACGAAGGGCGCATTCCCGCCGAGTTCCATCGAGCAATTGATGATGGTGTCCGCCGCTTCGTGCAGCAGCAGGCGGCCCACTTCGGTGGAGCCCGTGAACGAGAGCTTGCGAATCCGGCCCTGGTGCAACATGGCTTTCACCACGGCGGCCGGGTTCCCAGTGGTGATCACGTTGACTACGCCTGCTGGAATACCGGCTTCCAGCATGATCTGAGCGATCGCGTACGCCGTCAGCGGCGTTTCTTCCGCAGGTTTGAGAATGCAGGTGCAGCCAGCAGCAAGCGCCGGAGCGATCTTGCGTGTGGCCATGGCCGCGGGAAAATTCCACGGCGTGATCAGCAGCGATACACCGATGGGTTGATACATGACTACGATGCGATTCGCACCGCTCGGCGCGACGCTGAGCTCGCCTTCCAGACGCACGGCTTCTTCCGCATACCACCGGAAGAATTCCGCGGCGTAGAGCACTTCACCCTTTGCGTCGGCGAGTGCCTTGCCGTTCTCCAGCGAGATCAGCTGTGCCAGCCAATCGGTATTGGCCACCATTCGCTCGAAGCACGAGCGCAATAGTTCCGCTCGCTTTCTCGGCGGCGTCGCGGCCCAGCCTGCGGCTGCATTCGCCGCCGCATCGATCGATTCAAGCGCATCGGCTACGGTTGCATCGGCGACGGATGCCAGCGTCTCGCCCGTCGAAGGATTGATCACATCGATGCGCCGGTGTTCGCCACCTTCGCGCCAGCGATCGCCGATCAGCAGATCGGTGGGAATGGATCGATCCGGTGTGCCTGCGATGCCGGGCAGAAGATAATGATTGGTCGATTTCATGGCGAACGGATGAGTTCAAGCACTCCGCAGGGAAGCCCGATCGCCGGAGTAGGCAGCGGAAGTAATTGCCTGCATGGCCTTCAGATCGAGCGTTCGAGGATTGTTCTTTACCAGGCGCGCGATGCCGATGGCGCTTTCCGCGGTCCATTGCTGCTTGTCGGCAGGCAAGCCCAGATCCTTCAGGGTTCGCGGGATGCCGACCGACGCGAGCAACGCGGCAACTTCATCGACGAGAATGCGGGACAGATCATCGCTGGTGCTGCGAGCCTCGCCCAATCCTAGCATGCGAGCGATCTGCGCGAAGCTGTCGATGCAGGCGGGCCGGTTGAACTCCATTACGTACGGCAGCAACGACGCAACGCCGTCGCCATGCGCCGTGTGCGTCGCGTTACCGACTGGATATTGGAGAGCATGTGCGGCGGCCGTTCCCGCGGTTCCGAATGCACATCCTGCGGCGAGAGAGCCCATCATCAGATTCTCGCGCGCCTCCAGGTTCTTCCCGTCTACGTACGCGGCGTGGAGGCTCTTCCAGATCGATGAGATCGCCAGCAGCGCGAAATGATCCGAGAGCGCGTTCTTGCCAACGAAGACGTGGTCGAGCGTGAGGGCGGCACTGGGTGTGCGTGCCAGCGCAGTGAATGACTCGACAGCATGCGTAAGCGCATCCCCACCCGAGCAGGCGGTCAGTCCCGGAGGACAGCTCAACGTGAGTTCCGGATCGCACACTGCGACCTGCGGAATGATGTGCGGAGTAGCAATGCCGATCTTCGTGCCACGCGCGGAGTCTGCAACGACGGCTACGGGCGTGACTTCCGAGCCAGTTCCTGCGGTGGTGGGGACGGCGATCAACGGGATGACGGGCCCCGGCACTTTGTATTCGCCGTAGTAAGAAGAGATGTCGCCGCCATGCGTGAGCAGGACGGCCACTGCCTTCGCCATGTCCATGCAACTGCCACCGCCGATGCCTATGATGAGCTGTGGCGCGAAACTCGCTACCTCTGCCACACAGTCCGCTATGGATTCGATCGGCAGGTCGGCACGCGTCTGATCGTAGATTCTCACCGCCAAACCGCGCTGACTGAGGGCGGCGATGATCTCCTTGAACTGAGCGTCCGCGCCCAGTCGGGCGTCAGTACAAACAAGCACTCGCTGTCCGAATTGCGCCGCCACTGCAGGGAGGGCGTCGCGCTGTCCGGAACCGAATAAAACGGAGCGCGGCAGGCGCATGGCTCCAAACAGGCTCATAGGGTAATGTCTCGTCAAAGGGTGGCCGGCCAGTGTGCTAAGTATCGTATATCATATATGATAGAAGCGCCAGTTAGCCTCAGCGAGAATGGTCGCTTCCGACATCCGGAAGGATTCCGCCGAGTTACCTCCAGCCTATGAGCACGGACACTAAAGAGTCACAGTCGATACCTGCGCCGTCGGTGCCCGAGAGTCGCGGCCAGCTCAAGCGGCCGGCCGGCTTGGTGGAAGACGTGTACGGCCGGATTCGCGAAGACATCATGTCGCTGAAGATCGCGCCGAATGCGCGTATCTCCGTCGACAGCCTGGTGCGCGAGCTAGGTGTCTCCCAGACTCCCATCCGCGAAGCGCTGAGCATGCTGGAAGCGCATGGCCTGGTGACTAAGCAACGTTTCATCGGGTACTGCACGGCGCCTACCCTGAATCGCAAGCAGTTCGACGATCTGTTTGAAATCCGGCTGCTGGTCGAGCCCTATGCGGCGCGGCGCGCGGCGGAGCGGATGAGCGACAAATCGCTGATATCCCTGTGCGGACTCGCGCTGGAGATGAATCCCGATAAAGCCACGCGATCGCGCGCGCTCTACGAGCAATTCGCCGATCAGGATGCGGAATTTCACGATCAGATCGCCCGCGGCAGCGGTAACGAATTGATCGCGGAGTCACTCAGCCGGCTGCACATTCATTTGCATATTTTCCGGCTGCGCTTTCATCGCGAAGTGACGAACGAAGCATTTGCCGAGCACACGCAGGTCACCATGGCCCTGCAGAAGCGCGATCCCGACCAGGCCGAGGCATCGATGCGAGCCCACATCGAAAAATCCTATCAGCGGCTCGCAAAATTCACGCGCGAACAGAATCCTTGAGCTTCCAGGGGGGGGGGGCGACGCCCTCCCATTGACAAGTTCCCTCCAGTACCGCGATGATGGATACTATAGGATATATTCCTATCGCCGAATAATAAAAATGGTCAACGGGGGAGAGGATGCGGCTAGGAATTCGTCTCGCTATTTTCTTCGCGTGGATGGCCATGTCATGCGCGCATGCTGCGACAACCGTTCTGAAGGATTTCACGCTGATCGACGGTACCGGCCGCGCGCCCGTGCCCAACTCCGCACTGATCATCGATGAGGATCGCATCGCGTGGGTGGGGCCGCTCGCCTCGTTGAAGACGCCTCCGGGCGCGACCGTGGTTGAGCTCGGGAAGAAATTCGTCATGCCCGGCCTCATCGACAACCATATCCATCTCGGCCTGGTTCACGATGTCGCCCAGGACATCAAGTTCTATTCACGCGCCCTGGTAGAGGAGCAGCTGCGAACATACGCGGCTTACGGCGTGACCGCCGTGCAGGTGCTGGGCACGGACACCGACGAGATCTTCAAAATCCGCGCCGATCAACGCAAGGCGCAAACCGACATGGCCCGCGTTTACACGTCGGGCCAGGGACTGGTTTTCAAAGGTTCGTACGGCGGCGTGCCCGGTCTCAATCGACCGGTGGCGAACATAGAGGAAGCGCGCCAGGCGGTTGACGAACAGGTCGCGAAGGGCGTCGACTTCATCAAGCTGTGGGTCGATGACGAATTCGGCGATCTGCCGTTGCGCATGCCGGCGCAGATAAGCAATGCCATCATCGAGCAGGCACACAAACATAAACTGCGCGCCATCGCGCATGTCTTCTACCTGGACAACGCGAAGATTCTGGCATCGCAGGGCGTAGATGGGTTCGCACATAGCGTGCGCGACCAGCCCATCGACGATGCCCTGCTGAAGGAGATGCGTAGCCACGGAACCGCGCAAATGGCGGCTACCTTGAGTCGCGAAGCTTCCTTCACTTATACGAAGCTGCCGTTTCTCGACGATCCATTCTTCAATCGCTCCATCACGCCCGCCGCGCTCGCGACACTCGCCAGTTCGGAGCGTCAGCGCACGCTCGCCGCAGGCAAGCACTTCACCCAGTACCAAGGCGTCCTCGATATGGCGTTGGCCAACACCCGTCGTGAGATCGCAGCCGGTGTGAACTACGGCGTTGGCACCGACAGCGGACCTTCTGCGCGTTTCGCTGGACATTTCCTGCATTGGGAACTACAGCTCATGGTGCAGGCCGGGCTGACTCCACTGCGGGCATTGACTGCTGCGACGGGTAACAACGCGAAGCTGATCGGCGCCAGGGATCTCGGGACGCTCGAGCCGCGCAAATCAGCCGATCTCGTCGTGCTCGATTCCGATCCTGTCGCGGACATTCGCAACACCAGGACAATTCATGCCGTCTACGTAGCAGGCAAGTCGGTGCCGACTATCTGGTCGTTGTGCATGGGACGCGCCGCCGGCGAATGCAAAGGCGGAACGGATGTCCGTTGACAACGCAATGGCGGTGAAGCCTGACGCGCCCGCGGTGGATGGTGTGGCAGTCATTGCGCCGACCAGGGTTCGCCACACCGTATTGTGGCTGACCGTTGCGGCCTACATGATCACCTACATCGACCGCGTGGCCATTTCCGCGGCGGTGCCGTCGATCCAGGCCGAGTTCGGTTTCTCCATCGTCACCATGGGGTGGATCCTGGGCGCGTATCAATTGTCGTACGCGCTGTTTCAGATTCCCGGCGGCTGGCTCGGCGATCGCTTCGGCCCTCGACGAGCGCTACCTGCGATCGTCGCATGGTGGTCCGTGTTTACCGCCGCGACTGCGCTCACTTGGTCCGCAACGTCCATGGTCGTGTGCCGCTTTCTATTCGGCATGGGGGAGGCGGGCGCATTTCCGATAGCTACTCGATCGTTGTCGCGATGGATGCTGCCCGCTGAGCGCGGATTTGCACAGGGGATAACGCACGCCGGGTCGCGTCTCGGAGGAGCGATCACCCCTGTCATCGTAGTGTTCCTGATCGCGCATTACGGTTGGCGCGCGCCGTTCTATATTTTCGCCGTCCTGGGAATCGCGTGGGCCGCAGTCTGGTACTGGTTTTATCGCGACTCTCCCAACGAACATCGGCTCGTCAACTCGGCCGAACGGCAGCTGATCGCGAACGCCCTCGGCAACACGGGACCCATATCCAAGATCGTCCCCTGGCGGCGGATACTGACGAATCCGCAGATGTGGCTGCTGTCGGCGATGTATTTCTGCTACGGCTACGACATCGGAATTTTTCTGACCTGGTTCCCTAAGTACCTGCATGCCGAGCGACACTTCGAGCTTCAAGAGATGGGGCTCTATGCGAGTCTGCCGCTGCTCGCGGGAGTCGCGGGCGACATCTGCGGCGGCTGGTTTTCGGATCTGGCGCTGCGGCGTACCGGCAATCTCAAGTTCGCGCGTCGGGTTGTAGCGATTCCGGGATTTCTGCTCGCGGCTGTGACCATTCCGCTCGCTTGCCTCGCGAGCGATCCTCTCGTCAGCGTCGGTTACTTTGCAATCGCCGTGTTCGGCATCGAGTTGACGGTCGGCGTCTCGTGGGCGGTCACACTGGACATCGGGGGCGTGTACGCAGGTTCGGTGTCTGCGGTGATGAATACTTTCGGCAATCTCGGCGCTGCGATTGCCGCAGCCATGACGGGCTACATCGTCAACGCCAGCGGCTGGAGCACAGCGTTTTTCGTCCTGGCTGGCTACTCGCTGGTGGCTGCCTTGCTCTTTACGCGGATCGATGCGTCGAAGCGAGTGTATGAGCGAGGCGCCGTTCCCGAAAGCCTGGCGAGCGGATGAGTGTGGGGAGAGATCATGAGTAAGCCAGACGATACGAACGGGAAAACTGTCAGTCGGCGCGGACTGCTGAAGCTCGTCGGTGCAGGCGCTGCGACGGGAGTACTGCCGCTTGCCGCTTCCGCCGCCGAGGATTCGATGCAGGGCATGCACCACGCAGCGCCCAAGCCTGCAACGCCGGCCGAAGATCTTCCCCCCGTCTACGAATTCTTCAATGGCGATGAGGCGGCGTTCATCGAAAGCGTCGTGGATACGTTCATTCCCAAGGACGATGTCGGCCCGGGTGCGCTGGAGTTGGGTGTTGCGATATTCATCGACCGCCAGTTGAATTCCGGCTACGGGCGTGGCGATCGCATGTATCTGCAGGGTCCTTTCATCGAGGGCACGCCGGAGCAGGGCTATCAGCTGCGCATGACACCGGCAGAATTGATCCGCGCCGGCATCATCGATCTGAATGCGTACCTGCGCATCAAGTACAAGAGCACGTTCGACGGCTTGTCCGCGCAGGACCGCATCGCCGTGCTCACGCAACTGGAAAGCCGTGAGATCGAGTTGCCGACCGTGCCCAAGGAGGTGTTCTTCAACCTGTTGTACGACTTGACGATGCAGGGGTACTTCGCCGATCCGCTCTATGGCGGGAACAAGGGCAAGGCGTCGTGGAAGATGATCGGTTTTCCGGGCATCGGCGGCATGTACGCGGACAAGATCGAAGCCTACCGCAACAGGAAGTACATGACCGATCCCATGAGCATCCAGGATCTGCTCTGACCTGATCCTGGGAGGCCATCGTCCGACGATGCCTAAGAGTCCGGACCGCGCCTTGTTTATTCGGAGTTTCCATTGGCCACCAAGCTGAAACCTGTAGATATCGCAATCGTCGGCATGGGCTGGGCGGGCGGGATCATTGCGAAAGAACTCGCGTCCACGGGATTGAAGATCGTAGCTTTCGAACGCGGCGGTCCGCGGGCCACCAATCCGGATTTCATGTCGCCGCAGGTCCATGACGAGTTGCGTTATTCACGCCGGCACGAACTCATCCAGAATCTGCGCAAGGAGACGCTGACGTTCCGCAACGATCCCAGCCAGCAGGGCCTGCCGATGAGGCAGCTCGGCTCGTTCCTCCCCGGCGAAGGCGTGGGAGGCGCCGGCACGCACTGGTCCGGTCTTCACTGGCGGTGGACGGAATGGGAACACAAGATGTACTCCGGCACTGTCGCGAAGTACGGCAAGGCGATAGTGCCGCAAGACATGAACCTGCAGGACTGGCCGATCGGCTATCACGATCTCGAGCCTTACTACGACAAGTTCGAAAGGGTCTGCGGCACGTCCGGAAAGGCCGGCAATCTGCAGGGCCAGAAGATCGACGGCGGCAACATTTTCGAAGCGCCGCGGGCACGCGAGTTTCCCAACCCGCCGCTCACCCAGGCGCACAACATGGTTCTGTTCGAGAAGGCGGCGCGCAACCTCGGCTACCATCCGTTTCCGGTGCCGGCTTCCAACGCCTCGCGTCCGTATGTGAATCCGGACGGGGTCGCACTGGGACAATGCCACTACTGCGGGTTCTGCACGGCCTTCGGCTGCGAGGCGAACGCAAAGGCAAGCGCGCACTTCACGGTCATCCCGCTCGCTTACAAGAATCCAAATTTCGAAGCTCGGACCAATTCCTATGTGATGAAAGTGAATCTTGACTCGCGAGGCAAGCGAGCTGTCAGCGTGACTTATCTCGACGCCGGCGGCCGCGAGTTCGAACAGCCAGCGGACCTCGTGATCCTGGCGGCCTATGTATTCGGCAACGTGCACCTGATGCTTCACTCGAAGATCGGCAAGCCCTACGACTTCAAGCGCAACACCGGAGTGGTGGGACGCAACTACGCCTATCAGTCGATGGGCGGCGTGGGCGCATTGTTTTCCAAGGACACTTATTTCAATCCGTTCATGGGTTCCGGGGCGCTGGGCACGTGGATCGACGACTTCAACAGCGACAACCCGGACTTCGGCAAGCTCGGCTTTATCGGTGGAGGCGGCATCAGCACCGGCAGCAACAGCGGTGCGCCCATCGGTCGACACCCGGCGGCTCCCGGCTCGCCGCGTTGGGGCGCAGGTTGGAAGAAGGCGATCGTCGAGTCGTATCACCGCATGACCGGCGTAGGCAGCCAGGGTTCGGTGATGTCTTATCGCCAGAACTTTCTCGATCTCGATCCGACTTACACCGATTCCTTCGGGCGGCCCATGCTGCGACTCACGTTCGATTGGCAGGAGAATGAATTCCGCCAGCTGGAGCACGCGCGCGGTATCTGCGAAAACATTGCAAGGGAAATGGGTGCGGAGCAGGTTCTGAGCCGGCGCGAGCGAGGGCGCTATTCGATCGTGCCGTATCAGACCACGCACAACACCGGCGGAGCGATATTCGGTGACGATCCACGCACCAGTGCTTTGAACAAGCACCTGCAGTCATGGGATGTTTCGAACGTATTCGTCGTGGGCTCGAGCGCGTTTCCCCAGAACGCGGGTCGAAATCCAACTGGCCCCGTAGGCGCGCTGGCGTATCGCCTCGCCGATACGCTCAAGGATCAGTACCTCAAGCGTCCCGAAGCAATGGTCGCCGTGTGAACGAGATGATCAAACCAAAAATATTCGTGAAGGCCGGCTGGTGCGCGCTCGTATTTGTTTCTTCTGCCCACGCTGCAGGCGATGCAGCGGCGGGCGCAAAGATATTTGCGCAGTGTGCGGCCTGTCACGTCGTCGGCGCGGGTGCTCAGAACGCGGTAGGCCCAGTGTTGAACGGTGTGGTGGGCAGGCCGGCAGGAACCTACCCCGGCTATCGATATTCGTCGGCCATGCGCAAAGCGGGGCTCACCTGGGACGAAGCGACGCTGGCTCGATACCTGAGCGCACCGGACAAGATCGTGCCGGGAACCAAAATGGCGTTCACCGGCATCGCCGGCGACCAGGACCTGGCAGACGTGATCGCCTATCTCAAGCAGCAGACCGCGCAATAGATAACGCGAAGGAGACGCTGACTTCGTTCAGTCCAGGCAGTTGCTCCAACAGCGGCTTCATGCTGCGAACTTCCCGTGCGAGGTGTTGGCCGACAACGCATCGATCGACTGTGCGCGAAATATGACGGTTGTCTGGTCAACATGCTGTGACGGGAATCGCAACCGTGCCTGCGCACGGTCCCTTCCATTACGAAAGTTTAAAATCGCTGATTTCATGGTTGCGTTAGCGCTACCTTCGGGATATGTATATAAGTGGATTTATTGCTGACAACAGGGGGAATGGATTGCGCACGCGGATGACGTTGTTGGTCGACAGGGCGATCGGCAACACATCGATCACAGGTGCGCACAAGAAAAAAACTGGGGGGATTTCGATTTATCGAGCGCGATTGCGCGGTGCCTGGGACGCTCTGCGTCTTTGAAGCATCCGCGACAAGGTCATCAGAACCGATAACATAGACCGCGAGGATAGACAATGAAGATTACGTCGACCGGCTTCCAGACGTTGGCCGCCTGTGGGTTATTGATCCCAATTTCGGTGCAGGCGCAGGTAACGCCTCCCGCAACCGGATCGCCTTCCGCCACGGCATCTATTTCGACGCCGCCTGCCGCGAAGAAGGATGATCCGGAGGGTGCGCGAGGCCTCGAGGAGATCATCATCACCGGCACTCGCATCATGTCGGACGGGTACAACGCGCCGACGCCGACGTCGGTGATCAGCGCCGAACAGATCAACGCCAACGCGCAGCCCAATATTTTCACCACGATCGCGCAGCTGCCCTCGCTCCAGGGCTCCACCGGCACCGCGACCAATACATTCAGCACCTCCAGCGGACAGCAGGGCCTGAGTTCGTTCTCGTTGCGCG
>JBEVKB010000022.1:0-21165 GCA_040509875.1 Steroidobacteraceae bacterium
GGCAGCCCGAGCGTGTTGTAGGGAACGCCGCGACGAGTAGCCTGGACCGTGAACGATTCGATGTCCTTCTTGAAGTACGCCAGCGACAGCAACGACTCCGGTGCGAAATACCATTCGACGGAGACATCGTAGGCATCGGCGCGGAACGGATCGAGATCGGGATTGCCGAACGTGACCACCGGCGGTACCGCGAACGCGTTGATGCTGCCGCCAGGCGATAAGCTGCCCAGGGCAGGGCGCGACATCACTTTTGCATAGGCGGCACGCAGCACCACATCCGAGCGCACTTCGAGTGCCAGGTTCACTGCGGGCAGCGTGTCCTTGTACTTGCGTCCGACCGTCACCGGCACCTGGTCGGTCCCGACGATCTGCACACCGCTCGAGTCCATCTCGGTCTCGACATAGCGGACGCCTACATCGCCGCGCAACGGCAGGCCCGCTATCTCGGTCTTGAAGTCGACCTGCACATGCGCGCCGGTATCTGTCTCCACGACCTTGCGCACATCGGCTGGTAGCGCAGTGAGAGGGAAGCAAGCCTGGTTCGTGTAGAAGCCGAGCATGTTCGTGACCGCAGCGATGTCGGCCAGGAAGAAGTTCGGCTGCATGCCTGCCGGCAATGAGAGATCGTCGACGATAGGCGTGCTGCGGCCCATCGAGGAAGTCACGGGCGTCTGCGTGATGCTGCAGTTCGCAGTTGGCGAAGTGGGCAGCACTCGATCGCGAGTCAATGCACGCACCTTGAACTCGAACTCCTTCCACGACACGCCGGATTTGAGCGTGAACACGTCGTTCAACTCGTAGCTGCCTTCGACCCGCGCTGTTTCGAAGCCGTTCGATTGAGTGCTCGGCCGGTCGCGCAGTTCCGACACCAACCAGTTGGCCGGATTGCTGACATCGAACCCATACTGCACGTAGGGTCGCTCTTTGTTGCCGCGGAAATCGTAGATGAAGCCGTCCGCGTCGAAGCGCTCCAGGATGACGGTAGTGGCTTTCTCCACCTCGAGTTCGGATTTGGAGGTTCCGAGCAGCGCGTTGATCTTGAAGCGCTCGCCGATATCCTGGTCGAGCGACAGCGTGTATTGATTGAACTCGGTGTTCCACTCGTCCTCGCGCGATTCCGAGCGCACGTCGACGTCGTCGAACACGCCATAGACCATCGTGTTGTTGCTATCTATCTGGTAATCCAGGACGTCGGTGGCGCCGCGTCCGGCGGCATTGCCGCGCGACATGGAAATCGCTTCAAGGAAGGGCTCGCGGCGTTTCGCATCCAGCTTGGAGTGCAGGACGTCGAAGCTGACCGTGGTGGAATCGAACGGCTGCCATTGCACCGACCCGGTCAGGCCCAGGCGCTCCTGCTCGTGTTCGAAATGTGCAAAGCGGGGAAACCGCGCATGCACCGCCAGGTCCGCTGGCGTGCAACCGGTTCCGTTGGCGAGACAAGTCGTCGGTACCCCGAGCACGCTTTGCCAACGATCCGCCGTGGCGTTGGAATTTCTCTCCCAGCCACCGGACTGGCCGCCTTCTTCGACGATGTGGCGCTTGGAATAGGCGGCGGAAAATAGGAAGCCCAGGGTCTTCGCATCGTTCGTATAGCTGACCAGTCCGACCGCGCGCGGATCTAGCTTATCGGCCAACTCGCTGTACGTTTGCTGATACGACGTCACGACCTTGAGCCCTTCGAAGTCGAGCGGGCGCGCGGTGTAGAGATCGATGGTGGCGCCGAGCGAGCCTTCATCCACTTCGGCGGTGGCGGTCTTGCGCACGGCGATCTGGTTGAACAGTTCCGATGCGAACACATTGAAGTCGAAAGCGCGGGTGCGGTTGGTGCCGAGCGAATCGGTGGCGCTGGTCGTCGTCAACGCTTCCATGCCGTTGATGCGGACGCGCGAGAATTCCGG
The DNA here is from genome assembly GCA_040509875.1 of Steroidobacteraceae bacterium. Taxonomy (GTDB): domain Bacteria; phylum Pseudomonadota; class Gammaproteobacteria; order Steroidobacterales; family Steroidobacteraceae; genus Steroidobacter. The sequence goes on from JBEVKB010000022.1 coordinate 1,899, forward strand.
ACTCAGCCCGCGGATGCTGACCTGTCGTCCTTCGCCGCCGACGCGCTCGATGGTGACGCCAGGAATGCGTTGGATGGACTCCGCCAGGTTGGAGTCGGGAAAGTCAGCGATGTCCTCGGCGTAGATGCCGTCGACGGCGCCGGCCATATCACGCTTCAGGTCCAGCGATTTTTCGAGGCTGCCGCGAAAGCCTGTGACGACCACTTCCTCCACGGGCGGTTCTCCGGCAGCAGGCGTTGATTGCGCCTGGACTGCACAGGTGCCGAATGACAGCGATGCAAGGCCGAACGCCATGCGTAGCGCATGGCGAATGGAGCGTTCGTTGGATGCAACCTGTGCAATGACTGCCGACATCGATATCTCCCCCAAACATTGCACCGCATGGGGCGCGGCGCCGTTAATCTTTGGATATTTGTTGATGACACCGGTGGCAAAAGAACGAATGACACCGGTGACATCCGGAGGCTAGCAGAGCGCCGTACATGCCGGCAAGATGCGGAAATCAATTTTCTGCGGTGGACAGTCTTGCACTGGGCAGCTTGCCACCGGCAGGCGCTTGACGCGGCGGATGACTCGTCAACGCTCGGACGCTCGAGCAAGGCGGCGCGTCGATGAGACGTATCGAGCCGGTCGTTTGTGAGCGCTCGATACGTGCTCCCGTCTACACCGCGGCGATGGCCTCTTTGACGAAGTCGGCATACGTGCGCAGAGGGCGCCCCAGCATTGCCTGCAGACGATCCACTGCGTCTTCTGCGCTGCGCATGCCGAACTGCTGGATTCCAGCCATCATCAGGCGCATGTCGTAGGCGAGCCAGGCGGGACCGAACGAGGCCATCTGCGCTTCGAATGCCGCAACGTCGTCGCCTGCATAGGTCACCTCGCGGCCCAGAGCCGAGCTCCAGATCTTTGCCGCTGACGCGCCCGTCAGCACGTCCGGACCGACTACGTCCAACGTCACTTGCGGGAGCGCAGCGGCTGCCCTGTCACGGCGAAGGAGTTCGGCAACGGCGATGTCTGCGATGTCTCGTGTATCGACCATCGAGACGCCCGCCGAGCCGATCGGCATGGGGTAGACGCCATAGCCCTGGATAGCCTGCTGGACCATGCGTTCGTTCTGCATGAAGTAAGCAGGACGCAGAATGGTGGCGGGAAGGTCGAGGGTTTCAATCATGCGCTCGACCGTATGCTTGCTGGTGAAGTGAGGCACGTTCGTGTACTTGTCCGCGTGGATCACCGACAGGTAGACGATGCGGTCGATGCCAGCCTCGCGAGCCAAGTTCAGCGCGATGAGGGCCTGAGTGACCTCGTCGGGCGTGACGGCATTCAGCAGGAATAGCGTTCGCACCGATGACAGCGCTGCTCGCAGCGAATGTACATCCGTCAGGTCGCCGACCACCTCGGTGACACCCGCAGGGAAGCTCAGCTTGCCCGGCTGGCGAACGAGCGCCTTGACGTCCGCGCCTGCGTCGGCGAGACGTTGAACGATGAGAGAACCGATGGTGCCTGTGGCGCCGGTAACTAGAATGCTCATTGCCAAATCCTCGTAGTTTGTTGCGACGACTAGAAGATAGGCCGTTGCACTGGTAATACGAAGACGCGACAATCGAGACAGCTCGTTTCAAAAGCGGAACACCATGGACCTGAATGCTCTGGCTGACTTCGCGCTGGTCGCAACCAGTGGGGGACTCGGAAAGGCCAGCCGTTCAAGCGGCAGGTCAAAGGCGACGCTGTCCCGGCGCATCGCAGACTTGGAGGAGCAGCTCGGCGTACGGCTCATCGAGCGCAGCGCACGGGGTCTTAAGCTCACCGAAGCCGGAGAGGGCCTGATGGCCCGAACCGAAGGGCCGTTGCTCGAGGTGGCTGAAGCGATGACAGCAACCCGGGAGGGATTGTCTGCACCTCGCGGACGCTTGCGTGTCGCTTCCCCAATGCTGTTCTCACAGCTGGCGATGGGGCGGATCGGCGCCGAATTCCGTGCGGCTTACCCGGACGTCATGTTGGAGGTGGTGGCAGAGGACCGCCTGGTAGATCTCGTCGAGGAGCAGTTCGACGTCGCCATTCGGATCAACCCGAGCCCGGATAGCAGCTTGGTCGGCCGATGCTTCGCCAAGGATCGGCTGGTCGTAGTGGCTGCACCCTCTGTACCTATGCCAAGCCCGGGCGCGATCGCGCAAGTGCCCGGCATCGTGTTCTCAAATTTCCAACCCACCAATTGGCGTCTCGACGACGGGCGCCTGGTCCTGGAGCCCATTGCGCAGCTCAGGCTCTCTTCGTTCCTGATGATCCGTGACGCCGCTGTCGCCGGCGCTGGCGTTGCTCTCATGCCGCAGTCCATCGCGTGGGACCAGCTTACTCGCGGGGAATTGGTTCAGTGGGGGAAGGTCTCGGATGTCGAGATCGAGCTGTGGGTCTTGCACACATCGAGACGCCTTCCTGCGCCAAAGGTTCGCGCATTCGTGGAGTTCATATGTGATCGATATCCAGAAGTGTCCCTGGTGTTGAAGGGATAGAGGACGCTGTCTATATCTTCTGCACTACCAGCGTCGCTCGATAATCCTCCGGCGGAATCTTCGCCGAAGCGACCGGCTCAGGCAGCACTCGTACGAGCGTGATGCGGTAGTCGCCACTGGTGGCATGCTCGCCTTCGAGAACCTCGTGGCGGGTAGGCGGCTGCTTGGCGTTGCGAATCGAGAGTGCGACTTTCACTTCGCCTGCCCACATGCAGGTCACATCGCGCGGGCAACGTGAATCTGCAGCGACGCCGATGAATTGAACAACCATGTCCGCGGGCTTGAAGGCGGCGGACGTTCCTGGCGCCAGTGTCACTTCAGCCCCGAGTTCGAGGGAAGCCGGCGTCGGCGAATTGGTGGCGCCGCAACTAGCCAGCACCGCCGCGAAGAAGCAACTGAGCACTGCAGCGCGAGTCATGCTGTATTTCCTTTGCCGGTATTGACGACGAATGGGCCCCGCAAACGCGGAGCCCATGTGGTCTGCATGCCTATTCTGCATGCCCCTTCAGCATAAATCAGCGGCACTACTGCCGTGTGATTCTCACATCGTCGATGCCTGCTTCGACCAGGCTGGCAGTGTCTGTGTCAGCCGATTCGACCAACAGGCGAATCGATTGTCCCGCGAATGAGCTGAGACTCGCGGATGCGGCCCTCCATACGGCATCTACATCGGTCGCCTGCCCGACACGCTGGAACAACACGGTCTTCGCATTGTTGACGATGACACTCACGCGCATGCCGTCCGCATTGGTCGCGTTGTTACCATGCGCCAGGTATTGCTGGAACGAGAGTGTAAGGTTGGCTCCGGCGGGCAGGTTGATTACCGGCGAGAGGATGGAAGTGATGCCACCATCCACATCGTTCGTGCCAGGCGCCGTACCGGCTTGTAGCCCGGTAAACAATCCGTTGCGTCCGCTCGTTGCCGTGCCGAGCTGCTTGGGACCGTTCGAATCGGTTGCCTGCGGAACTCCGCGAGTCCATGCACCCGAAGTCGCCGTGTCACCGCCATTGGCATTGGTCTGCCATCCCTGGTTGGTCTCGAAATCATCCTGGAAGACGGTTGCACTGCCACCTCCGCCACCGCCACCTCCTGCATTGCCCTGGCATGAGGTCGGAACATTGAAACCATTTTGCGGAGTCGTGCTGTTGGCGCCGCCGCTGACTGCATTGGTGCCCAGGCCGAACGCAGCGAATGCCTGCCAGACGAGACACACGTCCTCGCCGCCACGAATGTCGGTCACCGCTTGAATGATGCCGTCGCGAACCTGGGTGAATGTCGGGTTGCAGGCAGTATTCTTGAGGCCTTCATTCACATATAGCATCGCGCGTTGATTGCCGGCGCTGCCGGTAGCGTTGTATAGGTTGGGGTCGAAGCCCCACTTGTCTACCAGCTTCCAATACACCTCCAACGCAGCTTGCGCCCATACCGAGCCGACGCCGTGTGGCACAGCCATTCCATTGATGCTTGCATAGGTCCAGGTGTTTACCGATGGATCGGTGCTGTAACGCTGCGTACGAATGCCGAGTCCGGTCAAAGGTTGATTGAGCACGTATGTTCCCAAGCCGCGCGGGTCGGTGCCGCGATCGCCCTGTTTCGCCGTGTACGCGAGTGTCCACCAATCCGAGAGGCCCTCGCCGGGTTGCTGCCTGTTGGTGAGGCAACTGGCATTGGCCGGTCCGCCGACCAGGCGATTGGAGATGCCGTGACCGTACTCGTGAATCACGATGCCCGCATCCAGGTCGCCGTCTCGATCCGGGTTCGGGCCGGTGAATAGATACATCTGCATGCGCGGCGCTTGTCCATCGGGCGGCGATACGAAGTTGGCGTTGTCGGTACCGCTGCCATCCTGTGCCTCGGCGCGCACGGCATCGTTACCCCGACCGCCGCGGCCATAGTTGTTTACCTGGAAATTGCCGGCCGCTTCGTTGAAGCCGTACTGGTACTGGATGTCATGAACCATGTTGTTCAGGTAAAAGAGATTCGTGACCGCGGCGGGACGATAGGTGCTCGGCGCCTGCTGCAGGTTGAGCGGAAAGTTGAAATTGAGCGCCGTGCCGCCGTTCGGCATGGAGCCCGAGTCGACCGCGTTGTTCGCATCTACGTCCGTATAGGCAAGCACATTGTTGCCTTGGGTCAGGTTGGATTCCGCACCGGCCGCGCCGTTGGTGTCGTGCCAGCCGAAGGGGGACGCCGTTTGGTTCGCGGGGTTGGTTACCACCACGCGGCCGTCGGCGGGCGGCAGCGGACTGACGTGACTCGGGCTCGCCGCGGGTAGCGGATACACGCGGTATTGATCGCCCGATGCCCAGTCGAACTGAGTCCAGACCTGGCCGTTCTCAGCATCCACGTTCAGATCCCACGCGTTGCGCTTGTCCATCGTATGGATCTGGAAATTCCACACGAGCCGGGCTTCACCGCGGCCGACCGGGAGAATCATCAACTTGCCGTCGATCGGCGCCAGCGAGATTCCCTCGCTCGATACCGTGGTCGCCTGCTGGGCATCGCCTGACGCCCTGAGTTCCTTCGGCCGCGTCTTGAATTTCAGGCCTGCAAATGTAGCGGCTGCGCTCACCGCGTCCGGCATCCTCACCAACGGCTTCATCGAGTTCATCGAGTTGGCCAGATCGGGGAGAAACGCATTGTTCACGCTGATGATGCGTCCGTTGCGATTTACATTGACCTGCAGTTGCCCGTTGTAAACCGGGATGCCTCGATAGCGCTGCCGCAGATAGATGCGCGTCGCGCCCGTCACGGCAGAAGGCACTACATCGGTGACTTCATAGTCTTCCAGATCGGCGGCTGTCAGTCCCAATGCCGCGATGTTGCTGCGGACGAAGTTCATCGCAATCGCCATCGGCTCACCGCGCGTCGCATCGGTCAAGAATCCGGCCTGGTTCGCAAGGCTGCGCACCGCCCCGGTTGCATCGTCCATTTCTACCGTGAGGTCCTGAATGTTTGCTTTCAGGGACGCAATCGCTGCGGGTTGTGTTGCAGCCTGCCGCTGCGATTGCTGTTGCAGGCGCAATGCCTGATTGTGCTCGATGCGCGCGTCGAAGTGACGTTCGCCGTCTTCTCCAGGACTACCCTGTGCGGAAGCGAGATTGCTGGACAGGATAAATGCGATGGCAAGCGACACGGAACACCGGCCGCCAGATGAAATCGACATTTTCATTGGAAGATCCTTCTTCAGCGATGGAGGAGGCACGTGACGCGACCGGACGGTCGTGACGTTATGTCCGTGTTCGCGAGCTCGGCTAGATCGGATTCACGCGAGCAAATTAAATTTGCGTAGCTTCCGCGCGCGATTCGAACACTGAATCGAACGTTTAAGGAATTACGTGTTCGATTGACGCACCACTCATGTGATGGGCGCTAGCGCACGCGCAGTCTTACTCTGCGCAGGGCCACCTCCCGCGAATGCGAAAGGTTCGTCTGCTGGTGATTTACCGGACATAAACAAGGGGCTAAAGGGGGCTCGTGCTGAGTACCGTTATCGGTATGCGGGCTGCGTTGCCGGCGCGTCTTTGTGATGCAAATCCGGCAGGATCGCCTGTTCATTCGCTATAAGTGAGCGCCATCCGGGCACGACCGCCCGATCGATAGAGCGAATTCGGATGAAGCGCATCGTCGCGGCCTCGGTTCTATGTTGCATGTTCATCCAAGCGAGTAGGGCACAGGAGTCCGCTCAGCAGCCAGCCGTTGCACCGCCTACGGTCGAGCGAGAAGTGCTGGCTGCTTACGCTTCGTGCGAAGCGATCGACGTCATCACTGCGGGTATTCAGCCTGACAAGTGGGTGTCGCCGGTATTCGAGTTCTCCTATCTCCAAGGCTTGCTGTCGCATCGCCTCAGTGAGCTGGCAACTGAATTCGAAGCTGCCATCGCCTCGCAAGGAAGGCCCGGCGACGGCAACTGTCTGCTGGGCGCGTCGAGGCAGGAGCTGGAGCAGTCGAACGCGGACACGCGCAAGACATTGTCCCGTCGGTTCCTGGGAGTGGTCGCCGTCAAGTATCACGATGTGGCCTGGACGCCCGGACCATGGGACGCGCAGGCAGCAATGACCGCACCCGCCAGCAAGACCCAGTTCATTTTCTGTCATGCACAGCAGGAGCTGGTGACGCTTGCGTCCGGGGTCATCGAGGTGTCGATGCCTATAGACGACGCGCAGCATTCAGCTGAACTGCAACGCTACTCCGATAACTTCAAACGTGATGTGTTGGATAACCGCCTGACTGACTCGTACGCAACGTGCGTTGACTCCAACACCCGGGCTCAGGCACAGCGCAAGCTCAGCGACCTGCGCACGTTGAACAGCCGCCACGATCGCTTTACCGAGGTGAACTGGCAGCCAACGTCCGTGGGCAGCGCGGCTGAAAGCAAAACAGCTGTCGCGACACCTGCCACGCCGAACGTCGTGCATTCAACGTCCGCATCGCCGCTGACAATTACAGAATTCCGACCGGTCGAGGTCAACTTGCAATCGTTGGCTTTGCCATCGGTACTGCGGGCGCCGTTCGGCTTCTGCCATCAATCCGGCACGATGGACTCGGTGCAGAAGGTGTTCATGACGCCGGTGTTCAGTATGCAGAACCCCGATGGGCAACCCAGCGCTACCCTGGCTCAACGCTTTGGCCGCGAGTTCAGGGCGTCCAACGATCCGGCGGGACAGCCGCAGCCTTCATTGGAATTCTGCTACCTCGCGGGCAGTCGTGCAGAAGCGGAGATTCGCCGTAACGATTATCTGAGCGCATATAGCCTGCCCAACGCAGCGAGCCCCGACCGTGTGGTGCAACTCATTATGACGGATTGGTCGCCTGCGGGTGCTGCCGTCGCCTCGACTCCACAAGGCTCCGCTGTGCCGTTGAATATCCTTTGTTCCGTGCAGGACAGTGTCAGCAAAACCATTTACTACACCGAAGTTTTCTCGGCACCCGGAATCGACGCCTCTGCGCAGCTACAGGCTGTTCAATCGCTGCATGCCGATTACAGAAGAGACGTCATTGCCAGTCAACGGCCTGCTGCTGCGTCTGCGGCTACGTGCACGGCCAGTGAGAGTCGAGCATTCGTTGAACAGAAGACCGCGGGTCGGGCGAGGCAGTTGGCAACCATGGGCTACCGTGCGTTCTCGGTGAACTGGAAACCGGCTGAGTAGGCACCTGCAGGACATTACAGCTTCGGCACTGCGTCGCTCAGGAATGCTCGAATCCCGCATCGAGATCTCATCTTTCATCGCTGCGCGAATGTCTCGCTACTCACCCGGCTCAGGTGCATTGGCCAGGCGTCGGGACCCGAGAACTATAGAGGCAGTCGCGCCGAGCTGGTTATCTGGAAGGTGGACCACCGCTGCGGCGATTGTCCGGTTGGCTGGACCGAGCCTACGCTGAGGCGATGCTCTCCCGAGAATATCTGCCGCACGCCGTCACGCGAAACGAAACTCAAATCTCGCGGTGATAGATCGAACGTAATGCTGTGGCTTTCGCCAGGCCGCAGCGCGAAACGCTGGAATCCGCGCAGGGCGAGTCTGGGCGCGCCATCGAATTCCGGTGGATCTAAATACAGCTGCGCGACTTCCTCACCGGCTCGATCGCTGCTATTGGTCACTGTGGTTGTAACTCGGATGCCGTTCTCTGCCGCACCTGCCAGCGGCTCGACTTTCACCGCGCCGTACTCGAACCGCGAGTAGCTCAAGCCGAAGCCGAATGGGTACACAGGCGTGCCGTCGAAATAGCGGTAGGTGCGGCCGTTCATGGCGTAGTCGCTGAAGGGCGGCAGGTCCGCGACGCTGCGATAGAACGTCAGCGGCAATCGACCTGCCGGGTTGACCTTGCCCGCAATGACATTGCCCAAGGCGAGGCCGCCTGCTTGGCCGGGATACCATGCTTCGATGATCGCGGCTGCATGCTCCTTCGCCCACGACAGATCCAGGGTGCTGCCATTCATGAGCACCACGACCAGTGGTTTGCCGGTCGCTCTGGCCTGCTCCAGCAGCCTGCGCTGATCCGCCGGCAGGTCGATGGAAGTCTTGTCGCCGCCGGAGAATCCCTCCAGTTCGATTTTCATTTCCTCGCCTTCCAAGTCCGAGGTCAGGCCCACCGCAGCGACGATGATGTCGGCCTGTGCGGCCGCGGCAGCCAAGTCTGCCTCGGGCTGCGTCGAAATCCGTTTCCACACCAACTCGACGCCGGCCAGGACGCGAGCTTCGGTAGTCACACGGATCGGATATCGACGGCCTTTCTCGAGCGTGACGTCCACCAGCGGGGAGCGCGTGTCCCAGGATGCCATGCGCTGTTGTGCCAGCACCTTGCCGTCGAGCGTAAGGTCTGCTGTCGGACCGCGGATACCGATGCGATACGTTCCCGACTCCGGCGGAACCAGAAAACCCGTCCACACCACGCGATAGTAGTCGGAGAGTTGCGAGAACTCGTTGCCATGCATGCCGACACCCGGCTCGATACGAGTCACCGTGGGCTTGCTCTTGAATTCGACCAGCTTGCTGCGTTTGAAGAATACCGATGCCGGCACGTAGCGCTTCGGTTGCGGCTCCGACACGTCGTAGTACTCGGCTCGCAGGCCCGCTTTGCCATCCGGCGAGCGCAAAGCAGACGTCGGTACTGGATCGCCGTCCGTGATGGACGCCGACCAGGGGACCAGTGTCACCACAGAGCCGGGTAGCGCTTTACGCAGGCCATCTACCAGCGACACAGGGGGGCTTGAGAGCTGTGAGGAGTAGTTCCCTCGCAGTACGCGGGTAGCGTCGGCGTGCGGTCCGATGACAGCGACGCGCTTGGTTCCTTGCAGAGGAAGCACGCCGTCGTTCTTCAACAGCACCAGGCTCTTCTCTGCGCTCGTCAGCGCCAACTCATCGTGCTCGGGCCGCGTAATCGGAGATGCTGGAGTATCGATGGGGCGCCTGCCGTCGAGTCCCGCAAGATCGCCATTGCGATAGCGCGCGGAGAACAAACGGACCAGCGCTCTGTCGATGTCCGCCATGCCGATGAGCCCGCGCTCGTAAGCTTCTTTGTAGCGGTTGCCCAGATCGCCTGCATCGAACAGCGTGGCGCCGTTGCACTCATTGTCGACGCCGGCCTTGAGCGCGACCGCAGCCGCCACGGCCGCATCCGGTGTGTACTTGTGGTGGTCGTTGATGTCCTTGACGGCGTCGCAGTCCGATACCACGTAGCCATTGAACTTCCAGGCCTCGCGCAGGTGCTCCTTCAACAGCAAGTCGCTGGCGCAAGCCGGCTGTCCGTTGACTCGGTTGTAGGCGCACATGATGGAGCCCGCTTGACCATCGACGATGGCGGCGCGGAACGCCGGAAGGTAGGTGTCTTCCAGATCGTGCGGCGACACGTAGACATTCGCCGCATGGCGCGTCGACTCGGGACCGCTGTGCACGGCAAAGTGCTTGGGCGAGGCAATGACGTCCGGCCGCGCGGGATCCGGACCCTGCATGCCACGAACATAGGCGACGCCCATGCGTGCGGCGAGAAACGGATCCTCACCGTACGTTTCCTGGCCCCGACCCCAGCGTGGATCGCGGAAAATGTTGATGTTGGGCGACCATGTATTCAGGCCCGTCCCGATCCGTCCCAGTTTGCCGGTTTTACGACCCAACGCATGCAGGCCGCGGACTTCGACGCTGATCGTGGCCGCGACCTGTTTCAACAGCGATTCATCGAAAGTTGCCGCGAGCCCGATAGGCTCTGGGAAATTGGTGGTCGCTACGGCGCCGAGCGCTCCGTGCAGCGACTCCGTCCACCAGTTGTAGGCCGGAATGTGCAACCGTGGGATTTCGGGCGCAACATTCAGCAGTTGGTCGACTTTCTCATCGAGCGTGAGTTGCGCAATCAGCGCCGTCGCCTTTGCATCCGCGCGAGCACGAAGCTCCTCGCCATCGGCCTCGTTCGCGACTGCAAGGTGCAGAGTGGCGCATCCGATCACGCCTATCAACAGTGCTCGTGGAACGGTGCGGTTCAACTGCATGGCTTCACCCAGGGTTCGTGTGCTACGAAGCGGAATTTTATAAATGAAGAATATTGTACAGGTAAAAAATCGCGCTGACAGAACGAGGGACGTCGTGCGCGGGCAGCGTAGTGCGCATCGCACTCGAAAATATCCGTTGCCGGTCGGCTATCCGCCGGCCACTTGCTATCGTGCCATCCGGATCCTTAGCATGGGTCGGTCATCGGCGTTTGGTCCGGGCTGCCACGAATCTGTCGGGGGCCGCCATCATTTCAGGAGCAGTTTTGTCCAGTACTCGCAAACAGAAGGTGCCCGAACTGCTCGCGAAAGACCGCGGCCGGCTGACTGAGAATGAGGGCGATCAGGAGCGCCGCTATCGGGCGCCAGCCCTGGAGAAGGGCCTGGACGTGCTGGAGTTGTTAGCGGCGCGCCGCGAGCCCATCTCGCTGATGCAGATATCGAGCGAACTCGGTCGTTCGGTGAGTGAGTTGTTTCGCATGGTGCAGGTCCTCGAATTCCGCGGTTATCTGCAGATGGGCGAGGGGGGGAGCGGCTATGTGCTCACCGATCGCCTGTTTGCTCTTGGCATGACCCGGGCGCCTACCCAGGATCTGGTCGAGGCGGGGATACCGTTCATGAGGAGTTTCGCGCGGAAGACCAATCAGTCGTGCCACCTGGTCATCGCTTCCGGCGATCAAATGGTAGTAGTAAATCGCGTCGAGGCGGCCGGCGACGTCGGCTTCTCGGTTCGCGTGGGTTTTCGTCGTCCCTTGGTCGCGTCCACCTCAGGATTGGTGCTGTTCGCCTTCCAGCCGGAGAATGTCCGGCTCGAATGGAAAGCGCGTTTGCATCCCGGCGCGGGCCAGCGGACCTGGGCGGCGTTCGAAACGAACGCCCGTAAGGCTCGTCGCGATGGCTTCGTGCGCGCACCGAGCGATCTTACGAAAGGGATCGTCGATCTATCGGCGCCCATCATGCATTTGGGGGGAGTCGTCGCCGCGCTGACCTGCCCGCATGTGGAAACGAGAAATGCCCTGAGCGTGAACGAGACGCTGACTCATGTTCGTTCGGCTGCGCAGGAAATTACACTGACACTGGCGGGCGGCCTCCAATAACTCCGTCGCAGTGACGCAGGGATGGCTGGATGAGTTCACGCGGTTATGGATAGTCGATGGCGCCCGCGACTCGACTATGACTTGTAGCCACGCCCTTCATCTCTTATCGAGCAGGCCGAACGCAGTCACCACCACGAAGCAGCAGGCTGGCACGAACATCGCGACACGGATCGACGACTGATCCGAGATGAAGCCCATCAGTGGAGGCAGCACGCCGCCGCCGATTATGCTCATCACCAGGAGGGACGCGGCCGGCTTGGTCAGGTCGCCGAGTCCGCGAAGCGAATTCGCGAAAATCGTCGGGAACATGATGGACATGAAGTAGCTCGTGCATGCCAGCGCCAGCATGCCTATGGCGCCGCCCCTCACGGCGGCAATCGAGGTGAGCACGACGTTCGCCAGTCCATATAGCCCCATGAGCCTCGTGGCACTCACCCTCGCCATGAGCGCCGTTCCGACGAATCTGCCCACCATGAATCCCACCAACGACCACGTCAGGTACGCGGCGGCCGTTTTCTCCGACAGACCGTTTTCATGCTGGGCGTAACGGATCATGAAGCTCCAGATCCCCACTTGCGCACCCACATAGAAGAACTGCGCGATCACTCCGAAGATGAAACGCGAGCGAGTGAACAGCATGCGAACTGCAGTCAACAACGGCACGCGTTCCTCGGAACTGCGCGGTTGTCCGGCCGTCGCGGGGAAGCGGGTGAGACAGACGAGCAGTAACCAAATGAATGCAGTCGCGGCGATTGCCAGGTACGGCCCCTGCACCGACTGTGCTTCCCTGGCCTGGAACGCCGCAAGTTCCTGCATCGACATCTGCGCAAACTGCGCCTTAGTGGGTTCGATTCCCGACAGTATGAATTGCCGCCCCAGCAGGACTGCGACGATCGCGCCGAGCGAATTGAACGCCTGGGCGAAGTTGAGACGTCTCTCCGCTGAGGCGGGAGCGCCTAGCTCTGTGACCAGTGCATTGGCTGAAGTCTCGAGAAATGCGAGACCCGCTGCGATGACGAACAAGGCGCTCAGGAAGATGCCATATTGCCGCATCTCGGCTGCCGGATAGAACAGCAGGGCGCCGCTGCCGAACAGCATCAAGCCGGCGACTACTGCGGTCTTATAACCCTGGCGGCGCATGATCTGTCCCGCTGGCAACGCCAGCAGGAAATATCCGAGGTAAAAAGCCGATTGGACCCATCCCGACTGCAGGTCGGACAACAGGAAGGCTTTCTTGAAATGCGGAATCAGGACGTCGTTCAGGCTGTTGGCCGTGCCCCATAGAAAGAACAGGCACACGATCAATGCCATCGGTAAAAGAGAATTGCTCTTCTCGGGAAGTGGCCGCATGGCTGTACTCGATGATCTGCCGTCGGCGCTTTGCGCGCTGTTGACATGGTAGTTGCAGTCGCCGCCGTGGAGCAGCCGGCGATGCTTGTCCCGGAAAGTATTCTTACGCATGGACACCCGGCAACCGCAATTTCACAAATGCGGCGAAATTCACTAATAAAAAAAATCGCCTGACATTTCTAATGTCTGAGTATTGACTGGGCCGTCTTGCGGTGATTAAGTGACGGAAGATCCATGCGCAGCGGGGGTGCAACTGCAAATGGCGGACATGCTGCGGTCGATGATTTCCAGGGGCGGCGATACAGATAATTGCGACGCGCATGTTCGATGCGTCAGACCGATCGGCATTGCATCTTTCATCCAGGTGTCGAGACGCCGAACTTCGCTGTGGAGATTATCTTCCGCGCCTGCACTCAGAATAGAGGCGTGAATCATCGCTCGATCGATGCAATCGTGCCGGGTCGTCGGGCTTCGAGTCGAGACCATTGCGCCGCCGGCAATATGAAGAAGCGATACTGGTTTCTCGGGGGATATGTATGAGATCGACAGGAATCTTGCTTCTGGCCGTCATGCTGGGCGCCTTTGGCACCGCAGTGGCAGCGGATGAAGGCAGCGTTTCGCTGAGAGTGCTGGCGGACCAGCCGGGGTCGAAGATCGACCGCAACACCTTCGGCCAGTTCGTCGAGCACCTCGGGCGCGGCATCTACGAAGGCATCTGGGTCGGGCCGGATTCTTCTATTCCAAACACCCGTGGTATCCGCAACGATGTCGTCGCCGCTCTCAGGGAACTGCATGTGCCGAACGTGCGCTGGCCAGGCGGCTGTTTTGCGGACGAGTACCATTGGCGAAAGGGCATAGGTCCTCGCGCCCAGCGTCCGGCCACGCTCAATCCAAACTGGGGCGGCGTCATCGAGCCGAACACCTTCGGTACGCACGAATTCATGGACTTCATTCAGCAGATCGGCGCCGAGGCCTATCTGTCCGTCAACGTGGGTTCCGGTACGCCGCAAGAATCGTCGGAATGGCTCGAGTACATGACGACCAGCCAGCCCTCGGCCCTGGCCGAGGAACGAGTGCGCAACGGACGGGCGGAACCTTACGGTGTGTCCTTCCTCGGTGTCGGGAACGAAAGCTGGGGCTGCGGCGGCTCGATGATGCCCGACTATTACGTGAACCAGTTGCGCATCTATGCTCGCTACACGCGCAATTACAACGCAGAGCATCCGATGCGCAAGATCGCAGTCGGTCCCGACGGGGCCGACACGGGCTACACCGAAGCGGTGATGAAAGCCTGGAAGGATCGCAACTGGAGCTGGGACATCGATGGGCTCTCGCTGCACTCCTATACGGTCGGCAAGTGGCCGCCGACGTACAAGGCGACCGGCTTCGGCGAGGCCGAGTATGCGCAATTGATCCAGGCGACGCTGCGCATGGAGGACCTCGTTCGCACGCATGGCGCGATCATGGACAAGTACGACCCGCAGAAGAAGGTCAGCCTGGTGGTCGATGAGTGGGGTGCATGGCTTGCGCCGACGCCGGGGAGCAAAGAAGGGTTTCTCGAACAACAGAACAGCCAGCGCGACGCGATCATCGCAGCGCTCAATTTCAATATCTTCGCGAGGCATGCGGATCGCGTGCGCATGGCCAACATCGCGCAGATGATCAACGTACTGCAGGCCATGATCCTGACCAAGGATGACAAGATCCTGCTGACGCCGACTTACCACGTGCATCGCATGTACGTTGCGTTCCAGGACGCGACGTTCCTGCCCGTCGCTTTCGATGCCGGCAGCTACGTTCATGAGGGCATTACGCTACCGCGCGTCGACGCGATTTCCGCCAGGGACAAGAGCGGCAAGGTGTGGCTCGCTCTCACCAACCTCGATCCGAAGCGGCGTGTGCAGGTCGGGATTGCAGCCGATAGCGCCAAGCGCGCCGTCGGACAGACGTTGTCTGCACCGGCAATAGACAGTGTAAATACTTTCGAAGCGCCGACCACGGTGGCGCCGAAAGCGATTGCCGCAAAGTTCTCGGCGGGCAAACTCCTGCTGGACCTCGCACCCGAGTCGGTCACGGTAGTGGCACTGGAGCGATGAAAGAAACTGGGCGACATCGCTTGCGTCGCCCAAGTGGATGCGCGAGTTTCGCCGCCTCGAGCGAAGTGACGCACCGTGACTAGAGCTTGCCCAACCTGCGTCGCATTGCTCCGGCGATGCAGGAGCGATGAACGATGAATGACTCGGCCCGCATCAGCCGCCGCGACCTGATGGCAGGCACGGCTGCAATGGCGATGGGGGCGCAGAGTTCACTCCTCAACGCCACCGTCAACGACCGCTTCGTACCGAAGCCGTTGTCGTTGTGGTATCGGCAGCCGGCGGCCGAATGGGTGCAAGCGCTGCCGGTGGGCAACGGCCGTCTCGGCGCCATGGTCTTCGGTGGCATCTCCCTCGAACGACTGCAGTTGAACGAAGACACGTTCTTCTCGGGCGGTCCTTACAACCCGCTGAATCCCGAAGCGAAGAACGCCCTGCCCGAAGTGCGCCGACTCATCTTCGAGGGCAAGTTTGCCGAAGCGCAGGCCTACGCCAACGCTCATGTGATGAGCCGACCGCTCAAGCAGATGTCCTATCAGCCTATAGGCGACCTGCTGGTGACGCTCATGGGGGTGGAAGGCGCCACAGAGTATGTCCGCGCGCTCGATCTCGAAGCGGCGGTGACGCACACATCGTTCGTCTCGCAGCAGACACGCTTCGTCAGCGAGGTGTTCGCATCGGAGCCGGATCAGCTCATCGTGATGCGCATCCGCGCCGACCGGGCAAAGCAGATCCATGCCGGTATCTCCCTCACCTCCGTTCAGCAGGCGACCAGTCGCATCGACGGGGACGACGTGTTAACGATGACCGGCATCGGCCCGAGCGAACACGGCATCGAGGGGCGCGTGCGATTCGATGTGCGGGTGAAGATCATGCAGCGAGGCGGCACGCACGCCGTCGGTCCAGTGGGCTTCAACATCGTCGGTGCGGACGAGGTCGTAGTCTGCATTGCGATCGCTACCAACTATCGGCGCTTCGACGACCTGTCGGCCGATCCCGTTGCAATTACCCGTGCACAAATCGCCGCGGGCGCCGCAGTTGGTTACGACGCGTTGCTACGTCGGCACATGAACGATTACGCCGGCCTGTTCAGGGGCGTGGCGCTCGACCTGGGTAGCGATGAAGCTGCGTACGCGCCAACGGATTTACGGATTCGCGATTCAGGTTCGGGCGTCGACCGTGCGCTCGTATCGCTATATTTCCAGTACGCGCGTTATCTCATGATCTCCAGTTCACGTCCCGGTACGCAGCCTGCCAATCTGCAGGGCATCTGGAACGAGCGGCCACGACCGCCTTGGGAGAGCAAGTGGACGATCAACATCAACACCGAGATGAACTACTGGCTGGCGGACGTGGCCGGGCTCGGCAAGTGCATCGAACCCCTGCTGCGAATGACTCGCGAAATATCTCAAACTGGTGCTGCCGTCGCGCGCGAGATGTATGGCGCCCGAGGTTGGGTCGCACACCATAACACCGACTTGTGGCGTGCCGTGACTCCGATCGATGGCGCGCAGTACTCGCTGTGGCCGATGGGTGGAGTGTGGCTGCTGCAGAATCTCTGGGACCATTGGGAATTCACCGGCGACACGGGGAGCCTTCGCGAAATCTATCCGCTGATGAAGGGAGCTGCGGAGTTTTTCTTCGATACGCTGGCCGTGCACCCGCGCGATGGTTCGCTCGTGACCGTGCCATCGCTGTCGCCGGAAAATCCACACCCGTACGGTGCCACGCTATGCGCCGGGCCGGCTATGGACAGGCAACTGTTGCGCGATCTGTTCGATCGTTGTGGGCGCGCTGCGGAGGAACTGAAGATCGATTCGGACTTTCGCACTCAGTGCCGCGACATCCGCGCACGACTCGCGCCTGATCGTATCGGCAAGGCTGGCCAGTTGCAGGAGTGGCTCGACGATTGGGACATGGAAGCGCCGGAACCGCGCCAGCGACACATCTCGCACCTTTACGCGGTGCATCCCTCCGAACAGATCACGATGGAAGATACTCCCGAGCTTGCCGCAGCGGCGCAGCGTTCGCTCGACCTGCGAGGCGATGAAGCGACTGGCTGGGGTTTGGGCTGGCGTATCAACGTGTGGGCTCGCCTGTCGCAGGGCGATCGAGCGCACTCAATACTGCAGATGCTGCTCGGGCCCACACGAACTTATCCCAATATGTTCGATGCCCATCCACCTTTTCAGATCGACGGCAACTTCGGCGGCGCTGCTGGAATCGCCGAGATGCTGTTGCAATCTCATCGGCAGCGCATCAAGTTGCTGCCTGCCTTGCCCAAGGCCTGGCCACAAGGATCGGTGACGGGACTGCGCGCGCGCGGAGGATTCGTGGTCGATATCAAGTGGTCGCAAGGCTCCCTCGAACACGCCAGCATCACCAGCGTCACGGGTCAACCTGGCGTGCTGATCTATCGCGGGCAGCGTCTGGACGTGAGCGTGAAGGCCGGCACCCGGCGGGTGGCTGTCTGGATCAAAGACCGGTTGCGTTGGCAATAGTCGACGTCGATGCACGATGAATTCGAATCACAGCAACGGGGGAAACATAGTGTCTATTTCAATCAAACGTTCGATCGCCACCGGCTTACTACTAGCTGCAACTCTCGCCGCGTCCACGTCAACGCTGGCGCAGGAGGCGCCGAAGACGCAGATGCAAGCACCCGCCGAGCCGGGGGCGATACTTCTCGGCACCGGGGGCGTCGAGGCTCAGAAGGCAACCGAGAGTTGGTACAAGCAGTGGGGCGATCCCTTCGTGCGCAATGTCTCGCAGGCGACGCTCACGCCATTTCTGCCCGCTCCCGGCAAGGCTAACGGCACCGCCGTGATCGTCGCACCGGGCGGTGGCTTTCGAATCCTGTCGATGGGCAACGAAGGATGGGAGGTGGCGCAGGCGCTCAACGCGAGAGGCGTCGCCGCATTTGTATTGAAGTATCGGCTGCGACCGACTGCACCGGACTGGGCGGAATTCGACAAAGGCGATCCGCTCAGAGCGCCATCGCCGGCGTCAGCGGGAACCGCTGCGGCGGCAGCTTCTCCGGTAGCCTTGCCGCTTGAGGACGCAACCGCGGCGTTCAGGCTCGTGCGCGCACGCGCCAAGGAATGGAATGTCGATCCCAATCGAATCGGCATGATGGGCTTTTCGGCGGGCGCTGCAACGACCATGGCGGCGACGCTGCAATCCAAAGAAAATAAGCCAGCCTTCATCGCCCCCATCTATGGCTCACAGGCAGCAGTCGAGGTGCCGTCCGACGCGCCACCGATGTTCGTGGCGCTGGCAGCCGACGATCCCCTGTTCGGCAAGAACGATTACGGCCTCATTTCGGCATGGAAGCAGGCAGGGCGGCCCGTGGAGTTTCATCTCTACCAGAACGGCGGGCACGGCTTCGGTCTCGGCAATCCGGGCAAGACCAGCACCGGCTGGTTCCCGCAGTTCATGCTGTGGCTGGAGGTGAATGGGATGGTCCCGGCAGTGAAGTAACAGTGCTCGGCTCGATCGTGGACCGATTCGAGAATGCTTCACCACCAAAGTCGAGCCGCCGCTGCGCTTGGTCGCACACTGTTGCGTTAGCTGTATCTTAGGGGTACTTTTACAAATAAATGTATTTTTATTAGTAGAGTATCTGGCGCGCACGGTTGTCGTTGCTCATCGACTGGCGATTGCAACTCGATCGAGCGTGCACGGAAGAGGAGAGTCGGCTTGACGAGAGCACGATTCCGAGTGCCAGCCGTTGTGGCGCCGCGCGTCTCGATGCGTCCGCGATAAAGCCTGTGAAAATCGATAACTAGAAATACCGGGGGGAAAGACGATGCCTAGTAAATTCCGCAAGTTCCGCGCTGATTCCGTGAAGAAAATTACCTCGACCGGCTTCCAGACGTTGGCCGCCTGTGGGTTATTGATTCCAATTTCGGTGCAGGCGCAGGTGACGCCTCCCGCAACCGGATCGCCTTCCGCCACGGCATCTATTTCGACGCCGCCTGCCGCGAAGAAGGACGATCCGGAGGGTGCGCGAGGCCTCGAGGAGATCATCATCACCGGCACTCGCATCATGTCGGACGGGTACAACGCGCCGACGCCGACGTCGGTGATCAGCGCCGAACAGATTAACGCCAACGCGCAGCCCAATATTTTCACCACGATCGCGCAGCTGCCCTCGCTCCAGGGCTCCACCGGCACCGCGACCAATACATTCAGCACCTCCAGCGGACAGCAGGGCCTGAGTTCGTTCTCGTTGCGCG